>NZ_JBHSRM010000019.1:0-28482 GCF_042658975.1 Sporosarcina thermotolerans
TTAGCGAGTGCCAGGCTATCAACCTCCTTGAGCCACTCAAATTCTTTCTTATATTTGGCGGGCGTCGGAAGCTTCTGTTTCTTCAGTAATGTCATGTTATCTTTGAGTTTTTCATAGGTTTCCTTGCGTTCCGCGAGCATTTTATTGTAGACAAATCGAACACATCCAAAAGTCTTGACCAAAAAGTCTTCTTGTTCCTTTGTCGGGTAGATTCGAAATTTGTATGCTTTATTTGCCACTCAAATCACCACATTTCAGAAGATTAGGAATACCTGTTCCTATTATACCAACCAAAAGAGGTGTTGGCTATCGCCAACCGAAATTCATCTCCCTCTTACCGTTGGGCTTCACCCTTCACACGCTTGAAGAGGGAGACTTCTTTCGGAGAATTGTTAAAATCTTATTGGTCAAAATCACCTAATCTTTTAAATTTAAAATAGGCTTAAGCAATTGGAATCGATAATATATATATTATGTAACGAAAAAGCAGAGAGGAAGTGATTTATTGTCAAAAGAATTAAGTCAAAAGTATTATAAAGAATTAGTTGATTTGGAGAATGTAGAAGGGGTAGAATCTCAATTTTTAGGCTTACTAGATGTTCAAATCGAATCCGTTTCTGATCTAGAAAAGTGGTTAGAGGATGAAAAGGAATTAATGTTTAAAATCAATGAGGCGATAACAGGTCACCATCTCGACTTCTACCGAAACACAGAGGATACGGAAATTAAGTCGACGTATCTTCACGATCAGCAAGTAATCCATCCACTCTTATTGAAATATGAAGCTAAACTCAATGAGAAATGCTGTGAGTCTCCCTTTTTTCATGAATTAGATGAAAAACGTTACGGCTTAATGCGACGAGTTCGCAAGTCTAAAGTGAAATTGTTCAGAGAAGAAAACATTCCATTAATGGTAAAAGAACAAGAGCTCTGTACGAAATATAGTGAAATTATGGGGGGATTAACCGTTGAATGGGAGGGGGAAGAAAAGCCTTTTCCGTTTATCAAATCTCAGCTTGATCATCTAGATAGAGAGGTGCGAGAAAAAGCTTATCATGCCATGATGTCAGCCCATCGTCAAATTAAACCCGATATGGATGCCATCATGGATGAACTCGTTAGGCTGCGCCATCAAATTGCAAAACAAGCAGGCTTTGAAAATTATCGTGAGTATATGTTTGTAGAAAAAAATCGTGAGTATAGCGTTCAAGATTGCTATGACTTTCATGAAAATGCAGAAAAGCATATTATCCCCGCTTGGAACAGGCTCGCAGATGTGTTTAAGAACAAGCTTGGTGTTGATACTTATCGCCCTTGGGATAACACCGCTAAATTGTTGAAAAAACCACCATACTCCGAAGTGTCTACTCTTATGGATGGCGTTTCAGAAATTTTAGGGAAGACCGACCCCTATTTTGGAGAGCGTTTCAATTACATGAGAGGGCATGGATTATTAGACCTCGAAGTTCGGAAAGGAAAAGGCCCGCATGCTTTCTGTGCACCCTTACTTGTTTCAGGGGATATCTTTGTTTTTTCGAACTTTAGTCCATCCCATGATTCACTAAGCACATTAATCCATGAAATGGGCCACGCGGTGAATGGGTACCTTGAGTTTTCCGAACACGGTCCTTTTGATCAGCACCAATGGCGAGCGGAAATTGCCGAACTATATTCTTTTGGGATGCAATTGCTCTTATTGGATAAGCTTGATCGTTTTTATCCAGATGAAGAAGATTTTAAGAGCGCACAGCGTGAAGAGCTAAGATACGCATTTACAATGTTATTCAGCCCATTGTCCGGGGATCTCTTCCAGCACTGGATGTATACAAATCCTACGCACACTGCCGAAGAACGTGATCAAAAGTTCTTTGAAATTTCAAAACGCTTTGGCTTAAGCCCTGTCGATACTTCTGGGTTTGAGGAGGAAATTGGGATGAGCTGGGCAGGCACCATTCATTATTTTCACGTTCCTTTCTATACTATTGAATACTCTATGTCAATGCTTGGTGCTCTTCAATTACTTGAGAATTATCAAAAAAATCCCGAGCAGGCTGTGGAATCCTTCAAAAAAGGTGCAAGTGCGGACTTAAATCAATCTATCGCAAAGGTTTATGAAGAAACGGGTGTCCGTTTTGATTTTTCAGAGCCAGTCGTTAAGCAAATGGGTGACTTCTTAGAAAAAGTTATTCAAGAAATTCATTAACGACGATGATGCACCTGGACCATTCTTATAGGGTTTTACACGCAAAAAACACAACTGATGAATTTGTGCCTTTTGCTTTAATCTTCAAAGGTTCTGTCCGCAACATTTTTGATTTCCTGGTATTCCTTCACAAATTCACCCGAAAACCAAAATACTTATTGCGCAGTAAGAGCCAGTTTTGAATAATGATTTGGGGGGATGGAAGAATGATTTCTTTAGATGAAATCAATGATGCCAAACAACGAATATATAATATAGCCCATATTACGCCGATTTTACAATCAGAGCAACTCTCCAAAATATGCGGAAATCAGCTGTTTTTAAAATCCGAGCATTTGCAAAAGACAGGGTCTTTTAAAATTCGGGGAGCGAGCAATAAGGTCATCCATTCGGTGGAAAACGGTGCGAAGTTTGTGTCAGCGGCATCATCGGGCAATCACGGTCAAGCAGTCGCTTATGTTGCTAATAAATACGGGATCCCAGCAACGATTGTGGTTCCTGAAGATGCTAGTACATGTAAGACCAATGCGATCCGGGCTTACAATGGCAAGGTGGAATTCTGTGGCACAACTTCCGAAGAGCGAATAAATAGAGCGCAAGAAATTGCCGGAAATGAAAACGGCGTATACATCCCACCGTATGACGACCCTTATATTATGGCAGGGCAAGGAACTGTCGGCCTGGAAATTTTGGATCAGGTGGAAAATGTAGATGCAATTATTGTTCCGATTGGCGGAGGGGGACTATTAGCTGGAATTCTGACTGCAATAAAGGAAACGAATCCAAGGATAAAAGTGATTGGTGTTGAGCCCGAATGTGCCAATGATACCTACCTATCGTTGATAAACAAGAAAGTCACCTCAGTTACTACAAATACAATTGCGGACGGATTAAGAACAAGCCAACCTGGGCAGTTAACTTTTCCGATCCTTATGAAATATCTTGATGATTTGGTACTTGTCAGCGAAGATGAGATCCGCCAAGCCTTCAGTTTTGTAATGGAACGCACGAAACAACTTATTGAACCGTCAAGTGCGACAACGATTGCGGCTGCAATATTCGATAAATTAAACCTACGAGATGAAAACATAGTATCTGTCATCTCCGGTGGAAACGTCGACCTGAATAAGGTTCATCAATTTATCCGCCTATGAATATAATAGGTGCTTGTGCTAAGGTTACTGCACCGGCACCTATTTTTTTGTAATGTACTTGACAAATTTTTCCCCCCACACTAGATATGGAATGAAGAGCCATCTATTATTTTCACATTATCCTTGCCTTTAATTTCCTCCATTAAGTGAAACAAGGCCTGATCCTTTCGTTTTGCCTCTATCATGCAGTCAATCTGAGAAACGCTACCTTTAATTTCATTTAAGAATTGAAAAAACGTATCGATATCGACATAATCGGCGTGGTGACGAAATTCCTTTTGGCTTTTCGGGCTGGAAATATGCATTTTTATCGGAAGAGGAGAGTTGCGCCAAGTATTAACGACCCGGTCCCAATGAGTTAGCCAATTTGGGTCGTTGTAGTGCGCAAGGTGATGATGGTAATCAAATACAAGTGGAATATCAAGTTTTTCACATAAGTACAGGGTATCTGTTAGCGTGAATGAAGTATCATCATTTTCGAGCATGATCATTTTTTGAATCGTTTTTGGAACATCCATCCAATTATCGATAAAACGTTCGAGCGATTTTTCCGTTTCCTTATAGTTGCCTCCTACATGCATTACACAGCGATGGATCGGGTCAATTCCCATTCCTTTTAATAATTGATAATGCATTTTAAGTGTTTTTATCGAATTCTTTAAAACACCTTCCTTAATGGAATTAATAAGAACAAAGTGATCAGGATGAAAATCAAGCCTCGGTTTGTTACTTCTGACGAAATCCCCAATTTCAACTAAAAGTTCTTTTAGAGGCTTTATATAATTCCAATCCTGCAACTCCTCGTGGTTAGCAAGTGGAATAAGACGAGAGCTTAAACGATAAAAATGTATCTCGGAAGCTACATTATGCTTCAATAGTCGAAATGTATTTTGTAAATTTGAAATTGAAATGCGTTCCAATTTGCGAATAGCTGCTTCCCGATCACCGATCTTCTGAAATTGTGTAAATGTCATGGTTTGTGAAGGAGATGCATTTTTTACCTCCATACTCATAGCTACATAACCAAGTCGAACAATCATATCTCTCACCTCTCCAAGGAACAATACCAAATCCTAATATGCGCTAAGACATAGCATTTATGTATTTATTTCATTTTTCTATCCAGTGGTCTTAGGTTTATTATCAAAGATATGGGTCATAGTAAAATGGATAGCAAAATGGAGTAGGAGTGAGGAAATGCCAGAAACGAACGATTCTTATAAGGCGGGGGATATTGTCTACGTTTTTTACCGAAATCCCCATACTCAGGATGTAGCAAATGTACAGTCCGCTGCTGTAGTCAATCATCCCGAGGAACCCGATAAACTTGCTTTATTTCTTTATGAAGATTATTATCCATTATCCAATGAAATGGCCGTTTATTCTTCAGAAGAGGATGCGAACCAAGCTTATAATTACTATTTAGGAGATAATGAAGTAGGTCGTTTGGATGAATAAGCCGTTTACACCTAAGCTTGTTTACTTTGAACCGGATGCTCTCAATTATCCATTAGGCAAAGAACTATTGGATAAATTCGAGAAAACCGACGTTGAAATTCGATACACAACCTCCCATAACCAGGTTAGAAATCTTCCTGGTGAAAATGATTTTCAGCGATATCGAATTGCCAAATCTACACTTGTAGTTGGAATAAGAAAAACACTCAAATTTGACACGTCAAAGCCTTCTGCGGAATATGCAATTCCGTTCGCCACAGGTTGTATGGGACATTGTCATTATTGCTATTTACAAACTACGATGGGAAATAAACCTTACATTCGAACATATGTGAATGTGGATGAAATCTTAGATGCCGCTGATCAATATATGGCTGAACGAGCTCCAGATTTCACAAGATTTGAAGCATCTTGTACATCCGATATTGTTGGTATCGATTCTTTGACGCATACATTGAAACGGGCTATTGAGCATTTCGGAAAATCAGAATATGGGAAGCTACGCTTTGTCACGAAATTCCATCATGTTGATCACTTATTAGATGCAAAGCATAATGGAAAAACCCGTTTTCGATTTAGTGTAAATGCTGATTATGTCATCAAGTATTTTGAACCTGGGACCTCACCTTTAGCGAAACGAATTGAGGCTGCGGGAAAGGTTGCACGGGCTGGATATCCTCTTGGTTTTATTGTTGCTCCTATTTATCTACATGAGGGCTGGCAAGATGGATATTATCATATGTTTGAACGTCTGGATGCAGAATTGCCACCTGAGGCTAAAAAGGATCTTACCTTTGAGTTTATCCAACACCGTTTTACAAAACCGGCAAAGCGAGTTATAGAAAAAAATTATCCCATGACAAAATTGGAATTAGATGAGGAAAAACGTAGATACAAATGGGGTAAATATGGAATCGGAAAATACATTTATCAAAAAGATGAAGAAGAAGATATAAAAAGTCATCTCTATGCTTATATGGAAAAATTCTTTCCGGAAGCAAAACTGGAGTACTTCACCTAAAAGTCACCAATAAAACTATTGAAGCCTTTCACACCTTCTTTACGATGAGGAAGGTGTATTTTTTTGAGTTATTTTTCTGTAAATAGTCAGAAAACAACTGGTGTATTCTGTTATAATAGACGATAGGAAAAATAAGGGAGTGTAATCATGCACACATCGCATATTATTTGGGGGAATTATCCTGAAACCGAGGATTTGATCAAGGAATTGCAGCAGAATGAATTCGATATGATCACTGTCGTTGATGCAGAAATTAAGGATGGTAGTGTGCTAAAGCGCGGGGATATTGTCTACGCAACAAAAGAATATGTGGAAGCTACGCGGATTGAAAAGCTAAAAGAAATCCATTATCATTATTGCCCTGATCAAGAAGAAAAGTGGAGGCGCTCAACAGAGGATAGTATTGAGGAACAAAGATATCTATGTTGAATTTGTTGTGTATTATGATGAGTTAATAAGAAAAAACGACAGAAATCGACTCTGTCGTTTTTTGTTTAATATATGATTTAACAGTCGATACAATCATCGTCATTTTGGTTATTCTTATCGTTTTTTCTATTCTTATCGTTATTATTAAAATCGAATTCTCGACCGAATTCCGTGCGCATTTCATTTTGATTTTTATTTTGATCGTTGTTACGATTTTTGTCTTGATTATTGTTTTGGTTTCTGTTGTTGTTTGACATTTTTATCACCTCCCAGCGTTATGATGGATTCAAAAATCTTTTTCAACACATGTGAATTAATCCCATTTCTGGAATGGTATGCTGTCATGTTAATAGAAGATTAGGGAAATATAAAAAGGGAAGTGATAACATTATTGAATTGGGGGATTACAAATGAAGGTTAGACCGTCAGTGAAACCAATTTGTGAAAAATGTAAAGTTATTAGAAGACGCGGTAAGGTCATGGTAATTTGCGAAAACTTTCGACATAAACAAAGACAAGGTTAACTTTTCGGAACAATGGAAAACCATAAGCCGAATTCCAATCTGAATCGGATGGAATTTGGCTTATTTGTCTATTAAATCTAATACAATATGAAGATGTTTTTGTTTTAGAAGGTATCTATTTGGGTTTGTCGAATTAGTAAGAATTAGTAATGATATTTATTCTTGGAACTGGGGGAGAACGTTCATGCAAACATTTTTCAAATATAACTGGATGGTAAGGGAAGAATGGTATCGATGGTGTGAAGAGGTTAGTGAAGAGGAACTACTGCGAACAAGAACTGGTGGAGTTGGTAGTATACTGCAAACACTCTTCCATGTAATCGATGTGGAATGGAGCTGGATTCGACTTTTACAAGGGAAATCAGACTTTGAAGGAGATTTCGGTGACTATAAAAGTTTGGATCAGGTTCGAAAACTGGATGCTGAATTTCGCTCGGAAGTAGAGGAATTTGTGAATAACTGGGATAACAGCATGGAAAGTCAACTATTTTACGATACCCTGCAAGATGGCAGGATTGTAACGGATACCTGGGGGGAACTTATGCGACATATCATAGCACATGAAATTCACCATATCGGACAATTATCAGTATGGGCAAGGGAGATTGGGAAAAAGCCAGTTTCTGCAAACTTTATTGGACGTGGTCTGATCTCTTAATCATTCACAGTTAATATACGAGGTAATTAAGGGAGTGGGGAAATGATAAAAGCTGTCCTATTTGATTTGGACGGAACTTTGTTAAATCGCGATGAATCTTTAATCGGCTTCATAAACAATCAGTATGAACGATTGAAGAGATATGTTGGTCATGTATCGAAAGATCAATACATTAAAAGATTTATTGAGCTTGACGAGCGTGGGTATGTAAGGAAAGACAAGGTATACCGCCAACTAATTTATGAACTTGAAATTGTAGAGATAACTTGGGAGGAACTTTTACAAGACTATATTGATAATTTCAGGTTCAATTGTGTTCCTTTTGATAACTTAATACAGATGTTGAAAGATTTAAAAAGCGAAAAATTCCTTTTAGGCATGATTACAAACGGATTTGGGCAATTTCAAATGGATAATATTAAAGCGTTAGGCATTGAACGATATTTTGATGTAATCCTGGTTTCTGAGTGGGAAGGTGTAAAAAAACCTGATCCTGAAATTTTCCTTAGAGCATTGAAACAACTAAATGTTTCACCTGAGCAAAGTATATTTGTCGGCGATCATCCTGCAAATGATGTAAAGGCTGCTCGAAGTATCGGCATGAAAGGGATTTGGAAAAAAGATCCTCAATGGGAAGATGTTGACGCAGATTTCATAGTCAATGATTTGAGTGAACTACCATGTATTATTAAAATCTTACTGGGAAGTGATTATCATGAAAACATTAAACTTAAACGACTTCCTCAATAAGCTGGAGGAAAATAAGATTTTTTATCGATTATCAAAAGTGAGGGCTGAGGCAATTATGGTGGAGGTAGCTGTCCCTGGACAGAGGTGGGAAATTGAGTTCATGGATGATGGGACAATTCAGATTGAAAAATTTAAAAGTGCCGGTGGCGTCATGTATGACGAAAGGGAATTAGAGGTGCTGTTCAATGAATTCAGCGACTAATTGAATCGGTAACTATGTTGTTGATTTATTGGGAGGGAAGGGGGGATTTCCTTTGACTTCAAGTTATAAAGAGATATTTGACCGTTCGTCTATTTATTTATTAACACTATTAATATCTCCCGTTCTATTCGGGTTTTTACTGGCATTTTATTCGGCAATATCATTTGAGGACTCATGGAGTATTGGTCCAACCGTCATTGTGGTGGCGGTTTATTCATTTCCGTTCTTTGCGTTTGGAGCGTTTCCCATTTCGTTGTATATAGACTTTTCAGCTCGGACAAAAAATACCCCAATTGGTTAAAAGTATTAATACTTGGTGGTTTAGGTACTCTCGGGGGCCTTGTCGCTATTGGTCTGTTTGGCATTTTTAACTATATGTTCATCTTCGGTTTGTTCGGTGCAGTGATTTTTTTTCGTTCTGAAGCTGTTAAGCAAGGTAATAAAATAATTTCAAAGGTAGGGTGAAGGAAATAAGAAAATATATATGTATTTGTTTGCTGTTGTTTTTAGCTGCTTGTCAATCTGTACAGGTAAGTGACAGCTCCCATATTACACTGGAAGAAGTAGTCATAGCATTACAAGGCAAAGGTGTTGATTTGGCAGAAGCTGAATTTCCTGAAAATGTATTTGGTTCAGTGCTTGAAAATGTGAAACCAGGAACGTATGAGTTAGGCGGGAAACCATTTTTTATCTTTGAGTTTAAAACGGAAAATGGTCGTGAAAATGGTGAGAAAGAATTTGATAAAAAGACTGGGACGATGGAACTCGTATCTGCCAGTACTTTCAAAAAGAGAAATATACTAATTTTTTATGTTCATGAAATAGATTTTAATTCAGATAATGTTCCATTCGAAAAAGAAATACAAGAAGCAATAGACGGCATTAGCGAAGGGTAAAGATATGGCCGTAATACTCTCCATAAAGTGACGATTATTAAAGGGAGGTAAAGAAAATGCAAGATTTGCATACGCTGTTGCAAAAATACGATTTACTTCATAAAGAGTCCGCTATTTTAAATGCCGCAAAAACGTCAATTAAAATCATCAAACATAATATGGAGGATAACCAAATACCATTAGGTTCCTCTAAAATTGGTGGTTTACCAGATATGCCGGAAGACTGGGCGTTTCCAAGCTATAAGAATCGCTCGCTCTCTTTTTTGGGGCAATTCAATTTAATGGAACTAAATCCATATAACACGGAAAGTCATCTACCAACTAATGGTATCCTTTATCTATTTTATGATGTTGTAGCACAGCCGTGGGGATTCGAAGAAGATGAGGGTTGCTTTCGGGTTTTATACTTTGACGGGGAAGAAAAAGAGTTAAAGAGGAATGAATACCCGGAAGTGACGGAAGATTACTTCCCTATACCTGTATTTCAAATTACATACGCAAACATCCTTACATTGCCAAAGTATCCAGAAGGTATGGAGTTTAGTGAGGATGAACAAGATAACTATTTTGTAATGAGGCAAGAACTGATCCAACCGAATAACGATCCTGCGCACTACCTATTGGGGTATCCATTTAGCATTCAAAATGATGTTTTTGATGAGTTTGATCTGAAACCGGAAGAAGCCATTCTGCTTCTACAGATTGATTCGGATGAAGAGGATTTAAAATTATTTTGGGGCGATTCAGGCATCATTTATTTTTGTATAGATAAGACCTCACTAACTAATTTGCAATTTGATAAAGTTCAGTTTACATTACAATGCTATTAAAATAAATTAAAATAAGAACAAGTTCGTGAAGGTTTACACTTAAACTAACGCAGCAGGTTAGTTGAAGAAGAAAATAGAATGTGCAATTTATATTTATTCAATGATTTGGGAGGAATTGTAGATGGAGTGGTCCCAATGGTTGCAAGGAGGTCCTTTCCTCGAAGTTAGTTTCTTATTGGAACTTAAAGAAAAGAAAACGAAAACAGTACAGGATATTATTAATAATCTATCAAAGGTTACAAATAAAATTGAAATTGTTGACGAAAACGTTGATGAAATTATTGATTTTTTTAATAGAGGTTATCCCTATGATGAAGAAAATCCGCAAACCATTAACTTGCACTCATTAAGATTAAGATTATATGTCTATTTATTAAGGAAACGTAAGGCGACATTACAATTAGAAGTGGTTTCTCCGAATGCACTAATGGTTAATTTTTGGTTTTATGGAGATGAAAATGATGAACGAGAAGGTGACCAAGTTGGAATAATGAAAGAAGAATTTACAGGCTTTACAAGTTTTTTTAAAGAATTGTATTCCATTTATGAGTTTAAAATCGGTGGAATTGCATTCGAAGAAGATGTACTGAAATTATTTGGGTTCGAAAAAACATACCCGAATGAATGTTTTCGTTACGAAAGCGCATCTCCTACACATTTTTTAAAAGAACCCTCTTCTTTTGTAAATATAATTTGGAATGAAAAATACGAGAAATTAAGCCATATTCCTTACAATTACAAAAGGCTTGATAAGGAAGGGATACTTATTGAAACAAGTAATTTTAACGTCTAACCTTCTTCAACGGGTGCTTTACTTAAAGATCATTGAACTGCTTGAGGGCTCATTTCTTATTCAACTAACGCATCAGTTTAATTCAATAAAGAAATATTATTAAAGAGCTAAAAATGGATCTGCATTAAAACCTAAATTAAAGAAGACAAAAGATATATAAGGGGGGATTCCGGGGCCAATGAAATCCTTAACCGAATTTGAAAATGTACTAAAAAAAGATAAAATTGATAGCGTCCTTGTCCAGAGGAATAATGCTGTGATATTTGAATACTATCGAAACAATAAAATGAAAGAAAAACAACACAAAATATATTCTGTCACAAAAAGTATCTTATCCGCACTGATCGGGATTGCAATTGACAAAGGGTATATCGAAAATGTTAACACACCAATAAGTAATTACTTTCCGGAATTTAATGAAGATAACGAGAATCAGAAAATCACAATCAAGCACCTACTAACAATGACTTCAGGGTTACACTGGCCAGGTAATAATGGTATGATACCGAGCAAAAATTGGGTGAATTTTGTGCTTCAGCAACCCATTGATAATCCCCCTGGAAATGAACTCGTCTACAGTTGTGGCTCTTCACAATTATTAAGTGCAATCTTACAAAAGACTACTGGATTAAATACAGAGGTTTTCGCCAAAAAGCATTTATTTACACCTCTAGGAATTACAGATTATAAGTGGAACCGTGATGCCCAAGGAATAGCCATTGGTGGATTCGGATTAACAATGAAAACGGCTGATATGTTAAAAATTGGTACGCTGTATTTGAGTAATGGACGATGGAAATCCAAACAAATTGTACCCGTTCATTGGATTGAGGAATCTACAAGTCCCAAAGTCAAAAGTAATGATACTTCTTCATACGCATATCACTGGTGGAATGAACAATTCGACAATCAATTAGGTACGATCTTTTTTGCATACGGACGTGGGGGACAGTATATTATTGTCGCTACTGAGTATCAATTAGTAACGGTTTTCATAAGTAACATTAAAGATGAGACATCAAGACCTTTACATTACTTTAAGGATTATTTAATACCTTATGCCGCCAGTCAGTAAGTACTTTTCGGTCTGCATTAGGTTAGTATCTAGTTTTTTCAACAAACGAGTGCTTTACTTGAAGATCGAAGTTGCTACACGGCTCTTTATTCATATTTAACTAACGGAGCAGATCTGTGAAAGATTGGTGTTTAACTTGTGGGCAATAATCCGTCCAAGTAATAGTGGGAGATGAGTACTGTGGTTGAAAGTAAAATTGATTATTATGAAGAGGAATCTCAGCATTTTAAACCTTTTAAACACTTTTACGGACGTATTAAAGAAATGGAAAATGAATCGAATTATGGAGCGGAAGTTGCTTCTAAGTGGAGCGAAATTGTCAACCAGTCTCTTAGGCATGAACTTTATCCAGTAGTCCATCCAATTGGGCAAGAGACGTTCTCCTTATATGCAGAGTTCCCGACAGGGGTGTTTGAGTACGCTTTTGATATAGATCGTGCTACTTCACTTATAAAAAATGAAAGTATTAAACCTGTTGTTTTCGATCCGCTTGAAATTATAGTTTCCGTTGATGAAGGTAATATAAATACAGATACTAGTAATATTAAAACTAACCATAAGAACCCTGTCATGATACTTCAAAGTCAATATTTAACGGAGAATAAACTATATTGTATCAATGGGAATCACAGGATATTCGAGGCCTATCGAAATAACGAAAAACAAATTGAAGTGTATTTATTTAAAGACCTTGAATTCGATACTTTTTTCTATGATGTTTTAAGTAAAGCTTTATACTTTTTGGAAATGGATTACAGTAATGTAATCAAAAATGAAGGAAACTCTCTAAAAGGGGAGAATACTGCCTATGCATTTAATTTTAATTGCTAAAGATGCTGGAGAGTAATAGAAAGGGGCGGACCCAATGGAAAGAGTAAACTTTCATAATCAAACAATTTTTAAACGTGATGCAGAGAAAACTTTCAGCTCTCAAAAAGAACTCATTCAAGATCTCATTCCAAACGCTGATGTACAACACGTTGGTAGTACTGCTATACCAAACAGTCTTACCAAGGGAGATATAGATATTCAGATTCGTGTTTCCAAGGTTCAGTTTACTCAAGCTGTCGAAGCACTCTCTACCCTATATGAGTCCAATGAGGGAAGTGTAAAAACAAATGAGTTTAGGGCATTTAAAGACGATGCAAATACTCCCCCTTTAGGTATACAACTGACTGTTAAAGGTTCGGAACTAGACTTTTTTTGGAAGTTTCGAGATGTTTTACTGCAAAATGATCGGTATAGAATAGAGTATGATGAATTAAAAAGGAGCTTTGAAGGATTAGAGATGGAAGCGTATAGAGAAGCAAAAGATCTTTTCTTTAGCAAGATAATGAGAACCCCTGAATTCAAGCAATTGAAAACCGATATAGATAAGTAAATAAAGATTTTACTTTATATAATTTCTTTAACTAACTTGTAAGGGTAGCTAATTCTTATTGAACTAACGGGGCAGGTTAGTTGAATAAGGAATGATTGTAACTGAAGAGGACAAACTAAACCTAAATATAATTTAGGGTGATGTAATTGGATAAAAGTAAACCTCTACTATTGGTTTTATTTAGTATACTAATTTGTGGGGTGTACTATGGAACAGTAAATGCACAACTGAACGATACTCCTCCCTCTTTTGAGGAAAAATCTACTGAAGTAAAACAATACACCCCTTTAGAACTCCAGTTAGAGTCTTTTATAGGTGGTCTGCACGTAGGCGAACCGAAACAAGCAGTTGAATTGTGGATATTAGGCGTGAATAATCGAAGTGGTGCCGTTCAATATACGATGTTGTCCCCTTCGCTTCAAGAAAAATCAAGGAGTAAATTTGAGGAAACACGCTGGGTAACAGGGCAGTCAAGCCCTTGGGTTAATAACTTTCGTTTCACCAAAGAAGAAAAGCTTAGCGAATCCAAAATGCGGTATACCGTTAATTACGATGTAGAGACATCTACACAGAATTTAGTAAATGGGCAGAAGATTATTATGGTAGAAAAGAATCTAGAACCATTTAGAGAGTATTGGTTTATTTCATCAATAACAACGAAATATAATGAATGGGAAGCATTTACCCCAGCTGAGACAGTTTTAAAATAGAGCATTGCAGTTAATAATCAAATAAAGAGCAAAGTTTGTGAATAAACGTACTTAAACTAAACCAGCTAATAGTTTGTCAACATTTTTTAATGAAACATTATTATACTTAAAAAAGGATATACCAAATAACCTTCCTCATAATCTATTGGAAGGTTTTGTTTTATTTGGTTATTGCTTCTTATGCGTTATCTACCAAAGTAGAATTGGTTCTTAACAGGGCATAAATCCAATGTAAAAGCTTATTTGCACAAGCAATGACAGCTACTTTATAGGGTTTTCCTTCTTCACGTTTCTTATCGTAGAACGCCCGCATTTTCTTGTTGCGTGGGATAACTTCTTCAGTAGTTTTCATTTTGCGGCCGTCCCGGATTGCACATTTGACGGCCATGAATAGGGCATGTCTAAGTCTACTTGATCCTCTTTTGGTGATCCTGTTTACAGTTCCTTTGAATCTGCCGGATTCAAAGATAGTCGGATCTATTCCAGCGAACGCAACCAGTTTCTTTGGATGATTAAACCGATCAATTTCACCGATTTCGGAAATAATCCTAACGGCACTAGTAGTTAGTATGCTATACCTACACGTGATTTAATAAATTCGTTGCTTGTAATCTGCTTGTACGTAAATTCTGTTGTATCCGATACATGTATTTTTACTCCATCTATCGGCAAAAATTCCCGTTCCACACGATATTCACTTAATTGTTCTCCATCCGGTAAATACGTTGGACATACAATCGTCCATTATAGTTGTGATTGTTTGAGCACTTTGTGATGATTATCCGCTGCACGGGTTGGTTTACGCTTGGATTCACTTGATTGATTGGGCGCAAGCTTACGGACCTAATGCTGATTTGCCGATGAATCCTGCAGCTATTCAACCTACAGGAAATAATCAGCCACACAATAACATGCAGCCGTATGTTGGCATAATTTATATTATTGCGCTGCAAGGTATTTATCCACAGCGAGGGTAGCACAAAGGGGAAGTTCATGGTTATGTTGGCCATTTACTTATAGATATTGAGAGAAAAGGGGGGACAAATGAGACAGATTGCTGTTTTGTTAAGTGTTTTGTTATGTGTGAGTGTTATATTTCCATATGTTGGTGTGGAGAGAGCTCATGCAGCGGGGACGACAGCAGGGGATACTCAGACCATTGAATTACCCGCACAGGCAGATTTGATGTGGGACAATGAACTCGGTGTCATGGATCATGATGCGGGATATATCCCCATCGGACGGTATTTATGGGAAGGAACCGATATCGTTATCGGCCGAGAAGCCATACGATTCAACTTGGGGTCCATACCTGGAACACCTGTCAAATATGAATTGAAGCTGGGTGTCTCTTCAAGAACGAGCAGTACTGATTTGCAAATTAATGTGTTTGGTTCGGAAGATAACACGATGTTAGATAGTGACACTGTGTTTCCAACTTGGGATGAATCAGCTTATGTTCGGAAAGAGAGTTCAGAGATTATTCCCAGAGAGTATTTGACGTTTGACGTGACGAGCCTTGTGGAGACATACACGAGTGAAACAGATCGTGATATGACGTTTGTATTAAAAGGAAATGAAGCAGAAACGGCACTTGCGCGAATTCGGTCATATGCAAAAGAGAATACGGATCCAGATCCTTTATTTCCAAAATTAGTAGTTACTTATTCATCGAATGAACCACCGACTGGGTCTATTCAAGTCAATGGAGGCTCCGATTATACGAGCTCTACGGATGTTACATTAGACCTTAATGCATCGGATCCGGAGAGTGATCCGATTCAAATGAGGTTTTCAAATGATGGCGTAACATGGAGTGACAGTGAACCTTTTTCAAATAGCAAGTCATGGACATTGGTAGATGGGGATGGCGAGAAAACTGTTTATATGAAATTAACTGATACGGCTGGGAATGAAGCCATTTTTAGCGACACCATTTTGTTAGATACAACAGCACTAGTCGTAACCGGTGTGGTCGATGGTGGGAAATATAACACCGATGTCACGATTACGTTTGATCAAGGAACGGCGACGCTAAATGGAGCTGTTTTTACTTCAGGAAGCCGTGTAAGTGCAGAAGGTTCATATGCGTTAATCGTAACGGGTGCGGGTGGAAGTACGACGATTCACTTTAGTATTGATAAAACAGCACCGACTGTAAGTGGTGTTGAAGATGAAATACATTACAAATATGAAGCTACGCCTGTTTTTGTCGATGCTAACCCGGGAGTTTTCGCGACGTTAAATGGGAAACCGTTTAGCAGTGGAACGAGGATTAGTGCAACAGGTGAATATTCTCTTGTCGTAACAGATGCGTATGGAAACAGTGTGACAATTAATTTTGTTATTTATAATGATGATGAACATGGGAAGATGAGAGTAAATGATTTAACGAGGTTTCATTTGATATCAGTAGAAATAGAGGTTTGGAAGAATTACACTAACTTTCAAGTTCACCTGTCGAACGATAAGGTAAATTGGGTTGATCTAAATGATTTAGATTTTCATCATTTATTTGACAATTACTTCGTTGTACTTTATTGGGAAATTCCAAGAGGGGATGGTATTAAAACGGTTTATGTTAGAATAACTGTTGAAAATGGAGATTCCTTTATTCTTAGTGACACGACTGAACTCGAAACGGTTCCACCTATTGTAACAGGTGTTGAGAACTTTGGAATATATAATCGGGATGTAACGATAGAGTTTAATGAAGGCACTGCGACGTTAGATAATAACTACGATTTTAAATCCGGAACTGTTGTTAGTGCTGAGGGTGAACATTATTTTTACGTCTACGATAAAGCAGGAAACTCTACGGATGTTATTTTTGTTATTGATAAGACAAAACCAGTTGGAACAATTGCCATTTCAAATGATGAGGCAGTGACGCATTCGAAAGAGGTTCAGCTTTCGTTGACAGGAACGGATGAAAATTTTTTTCATAATTATATAAATATGCAGTTTTCAAACGATAGGGAAATTTGGAGTGGAGTTGAACATTTTTCAAACAGTAAGCAATGGACATTGGCTGATGGGGACGGCCAGAAAACTGTCTATATGAGGTTAATTGATGCAGCTGGTAATGAAGTCATTTTCAGTGACTCAATTCTGTTAGCAATTCCACCAGTCGTAACCGGTGTGTTCGATGGTGGAAAATATAATACTGATGTCACGATTACGTTCGACAAAGGAACGGCGACGCTAAATGGGTCACGATTTACTTCCGGAAGTCGTGTAAGTGCAGAAGGTTCCTATACGTTAGTTGTAACGGATGCGGGTGGAAGTACCACGACAGTTCAATTTAGTATTGATAAAACAGCGCCGACCGTAACCGGTGTAACGCATGGAGAGTTTTACAATACGAACGTCAAACCAGTTTTTATCGATGACAACGCGGGTGTTGTTGGTACGCTAAATGGAGTGCCATTTAGTAGTGGAACAGTGATTACTGATGAAGGTGAATATTCACTTGTTGTAACGGATGCGTATGAAAACAGTGTGACGGTGGAATTTGTTATTGACAAAACGGCTCCTATTGGAAACGTTAATCTTATTAAAAAAGATTATCTTGTAAATTCGAGATTGGTAGAATTGATATTAACGGGTGATGATGACTATTTATTTCACGTCCAATATTCGAATGATGGAGATACATGGACAGAATTAGAAGATTTTACGAACAGAAAAGATTGGACTTTGACAAGTGGGGACGGGACGAAAACGGTTTATGTTCGAATGGTTGACGTTGCAGGGAATTCATCTGTGTATACTATCTGGATTACGTTAGATACGACTGCACCGGTTGTGTCTGGTGTGACGAATGGTGGCGCATATAACTCTAATGTGACGATCACATTTAATGAAGGAAAAGCGACGTTGAATGGAGATGCGTTTGCTTCCGGAGATGTTGTGAGTGCTGAAGGTGATTATACGTTAGTCGTAACGGATTACGCGGAAAACGTCACGAACATTCATTTCAGTATCGATAAAACAGCACCAACTGTTAGTGGGGTAACGAATGGAGCGTATTACAACACGAATGTAACACCTATTTTTGAGGACGATCGTTCAGGGGTTTCGGGTACGTTAAATGGAAGTCTGTTTGTCAGTGGAACGGTTGTTTCGGCTGAAGGTGTTTACACGCTTGTCGTTACGGATGCGTATGGAAATAGTGTTACGGTGACGTTCGCGATTGATAAGACAGCGGCGACTGGAAGTATTGTGATTTCAGGTGGAGCAGCTTATACGAATTCCGAAGCGGTTACGCTGACTTTATCTGCTTTCGATACGCATGCCTTAAGTGTTCAATTTTCAAATGATGGCACAGCGTGGAGTGCAGTCGAGAGCTTTGTGGAAAGTAAGTCATGGACATTAAGTAGTGGCGATGGAACGAAGACTGTTTATATGAAGCTAACGGATCTCGCTGGGAATGAATCTGTCTATAACGACACGATTGTGTTAGATACGGTTGCACCAATTGTATCAGGAGTTGTGGATGGCGGAAAGTATAATGTTGATGTGACGATTACGTTTAGTGAAGGAACTGCAACGTTAAATGGAGCAGCATTTACTTCCGGAGGCGTTGTTAGTGCTGAAGGAGATTATACGTTAGTTATTACGGATGCAGCAGGGAACATGACGACGGTTCAATTTAGTATCGATAAAACGAAACCTATCGTGAGTGGGGTAACGGATGGACGTTACTACAATACGGATGTCACACCGATTTTTAGTGATAATAATCCTGGTGTCGTAGGTACGTTAAATGGAAATCCGTTTGTTAGTGGAACAGTCGTTTCAGCGGAAGGCGATTACACACTCATTGTGACGGATGCATATGGAAATAGTGTAACGGTTACATTTACGATTGATAAGACAGCGCCAGTTGGAAATGTGTCGATTGAAAGTGGAGCTGCTTATACAAATACAGGTACAGTCACTTTATCGTTAACCAGCTCGGATCTTCATTCCTTCAAAGCTCAGTTTTCGAATGATGGAATAACGTGGAGTACAGTAGAAGACTTTATGGACAGTAAAACATGGACATTAAGTAGTGGCGATGGGACGAAAACGGTTTACGTGAAGTTAACGGATATTGCAGGAAATGAATCAATTTTTACTGACACGATTATTTTGGATACAGTGGCGCCAGTTGTAATGGGTGTTACAGATGATGGTAAGTATAATGCCGATGTAACGATTACGTTTAATGAAGGAACGGCTACTCTTAATGGCTCAGCGTTTGAGTCAGGAAGTCGAGTTAGTGCCGAGGGGAATTACACGCTTGTCGTAACGGATGCGGCAGGAAATGTAAGATCGATTCAGTTTAGTATAGATCAAACGCCTCCAACTTTGAGTGGCGTGACGAATGGTCAGTACTATAATACGAATGTTACACCTATATTTACGGATAACAATCCGGGAGTCGTAGCGACTTTAAATGGTGTTTCGTTCATAAGTGGAACGGAAATCAAAAAGGATGGCGAGTATACACTGATTGTGACAGATGCCTATGGAAATCGTGTCACCGTCACCTTTACGATTGATCAAACATTCCCAACAGGAAGTATTGTGATTTCAAAAGGTGCCGCATACTCGAATTCGCCTAACGTTACCCTTCAATTAACAGGTGCAGATCGTCTTGCGTTTACGGTGCAGTTTTCGAATGATGGCGTTTCGTGGAGTAGTGAAGAGGGCTTTGTGGAAAGTAAAGCATGGACATTAGCGAGTGGTGACGGAACGAAAACAGTTTATATGAAGTTAACGGATCTCGCAGGAAATGAATCTGTCTTTAGTGACACGATTGTGTTAGATACAGTTGCACCAGTTGTGTCTGGCGTAGTAGAAGGTGGCAAGTACAATTCTGAAGTGACGATTACGTTTAATGAAGGAACTGCCACGTTGAACGTTGAAGCATTTGATTCCGGAAATGTGGTTCGTGATGAGGGTGATTACACAATCGTCGTTACGGATGCAGCAGGGAATGTGACAACGGTTCACTTCAGTATCGATAAAACAGCACCAACGGTATCAGGTGTTACAAATAGTTCGATTTATAACTCGAATGTCACAATCAGATTCGAAGATAATCGAGCTGGCGTCTCGGCTACGTTAAATGGAGTCGCATTTGTTAGTGGCACTGAAGTTACCGAAGATGGAGTGTATACACTTATTATAACGGATGCGTATGGCAACAGTGTGACGGTTTTATTTACAATCGACAAAACAGCTCCTACTGGTAGTATTTCAATTCGAAATGTTGCTGGTGAAACAAAAGTACCTTCTGTCGTGTTAGATTTAAGCGGAATCGATGCGACTTCACTCAAGATGCAGTTTTCGAATGATCATGAAACATGGAGTGAGCTTGAAAATTTTGCAAGCACGAAAGAATGGGAATTGATTCATGGAGACGGGCCAAAAACGGTGTATATGAGGCTAATCGATGCAGCAGGTAATGAAGTCGTGTTCTCCGATACGATTATTCTTTATTCTGGCACGAATGCGAATTTAGCGGATCTCGAATTATCGGAAGGAACGCTTAAACCTGCGTTTTCTGCAGATACTTTCGCATATGAGATGAGTGTTGGAAGGCATGTTGGTGTTATTGATTTCACCGCAATTTTGACAGATGCAAAGGCTACAGTGAAAATTAATGGGAAGGCGGTTGTGAGCGGAGATAAAGAAACGGTAAAACTCGAATATGGCAAAAATACCGTGAAAATCGAAGTCGCTTCTTTCGATGGATCGGTGGTAAAAAAGTATGAAGTCGTTGTCAATCGAGCATACCCACCACCAGCACCAATCCCACCTCAAAGTGGGGTTAAAGAGGTAGAGGGGCAGTATGAAGATGTATTCTTTGTTCACGCTAAATTTGAAGGCAATTCCAATTTGAAATTTGATGTGAAACCAATTGTCGGAAGCGTAAAGAAACCATCCATTTATTCGTTAAGTCATGCATTTGAAGTAAAGTGGATTGGCGATGGGGTTGATAAGTTTACGATTGAATGGAAAGTGAAATTGCTTGAAACGAACATTCCAAATGGATTTGTGAAACAGTTATTCATATGGGATGGCAAGACGTGGCAGCGCATTGAGTCGACAGAAGTGGAAGGCTATTTAGTTGGAACTTCTAACATGATCGGTGTAGTAGCTGCGTTTGCAGTACCGGAAGTAGTTCCTGTAGTGAATGATGTTGATGGGCATTGGGCTAAGGCAGATATTCTTCGTGGCTTGGAATTAGGGATTACGACTGGATATGCAGATGGAACATTTAAGCCTGAACTGAATTCAACGAGATTACACTATACGATTATGTTGATGCGGGTTTTAGGACATCAGGGAGTAGAACAGCCTAAGGGTAAACTTCCGACAGATTGGAAGAGCATTCCGGAATGGGCAAGACCGTATGTGTACGAAGCAATGGACCTTGGCGTAGTCACTGGGTATGGTGATGGAACATTCAGAGCTGGGGCAGAGATTACGAGACTTCAATTGATGGTGATGATTTCGAGAGCTTTAAAGTTAGAAACTAACGATACAGCTGTGCTCGCTCAGTTTAAAGATGCGAATGAAATACCGACTTGGGCAAGAGGTCATGTTGCAGGAATTGTGAATGCTGGCTATATGAAAGGAAACCAATACGGTGAACTTTCACTTAGTGAGAAGGCGACTCGTGCACAGGTGATGACGGCGTTACTGAGAATGTTTGATAAAGGAACGGAGTAAGAGTGGGACCAGTCACCTTTTTTGGTGATTGGTTTTCTTATTAATAGAGTGGTGATTCTATGGGCGGATAGCAGAGACCTATGGAGGAAGGCAATTAGATTAAACTCTATAATAGAAGGTAGTAGCTTCCACAATAAAAAATAATCCGTCCTTGAGTGGCTAGCTCTAATAGGATGGATTATTTCGCCTTATGCTGACCCCATTGATAGGAACCTGTTAGTATCAGACCGCCCAATGTTAGCAGCATTATGCGGTCCTTTTTTATTGCATATGGATAGATAATCGATCATTTCCCAACAGTTATCAATCAATTTCCACAGGTTATCGTTCATTTCCCCACAGTTATCAATCATTTCCCGAGTTATATTGTCATTTTGTGACCTTAGACCTGATTGGCACAAGAAATAGCAGCATCGTATAAATTTATGTGCCTTTGTTAATGCCAAACACTCGCTAATTGGATATTGGAAAAAAAGATTTTAGAAAGATGAGAAATCTATGTTAAAGTAAATTGAAGATTGTGAAACGGATTATTCAACTAACACAGCAGTTTAGTTGAACAAGAAGATTAGATGGAATATTAAGGAGGGAATAAATGACCAAAGATAAAAAAGGAAGGAAAAAAGTACACCGTAAAGTAATACATGGGACGACACCTGTAGAAAGATTTCAAGAAATACACGGGATGACAGTAGAGGAATGGAACGAACAACAATTCAAAGCTAAAACTGGAATGACACCCGAGGAATGGTATACAAAACAGGTTAAATCTACAACACCTTTAGATTTTATTAAAGAACACTACGATACGGTTACCGAGGATGATATAAAGCTTGTTAAGGATTTGCAGTTATTGGGATTAAAAGATGGCGTAATAAATGTATTACTTGACTATGTTGAAATTTTTAGTAGAATCGGAATGGTTCACCCGTTGGTAAGAGAAATGGGTAAAAATTGGCACAAGGAAAATATATTAACTGTTGAAAAGGCTATGGTCTTTGTTAGGGAAGAACATAAGAAATACAAAGAGTCATCAGAGAAGTAGTTATTAGTAAGGTGTCGCTACTTGGAAATCCTTCTTGAACTAACGAGGCAGGTTAGTTGAAGATGGTTGTTTAACCTGTGTTCAACAATCGGGCCATTATGTGGCATAGAGCTATAATAATAAAGTGATGCAATGCGACTATATCAATGACTATTATCAAGGAGAACTGATTCAAAATCAATTGGAGCATTAAGTTCTAGGATTTCCAGGTTGTATTAAGATTTATTTGCTAATTCCACTTTTCAAAAGTTGAATTATATACATTAAACAGTCATAACTATGTTTGGAAGGTGATATTGCTTTGCTAGAGTTAAGAAAAATTAATAGTGACAATTATGAAGAATGTTTAAACTTGCGTACAATTGATACCAATGTGGACTTTGTAGATTCTGTAGCGTGGTCATTAGCCGAAGCGTGGGTATTTTATGATGATTCACGCCCTTTTGCAATTTATGCCGATAATGTGATGGTGGGTTTTGTTTCAATGTATATTGGCGAAAATAACCCCCAAATCATAAATTTTATGATAGATAGCCGTTTTCAAAAAAGAGGCTATGGATCAGCAGCGGCTAAGCTTTGTATTGAATATTTGTGTAAAGAATTTAATGCAAGAAGGATCTCCTTACCAGTTAATCTAGAAAATAGAACCGCACAAAAATTTTGGAGCAACATCGGCTTTGAAATAACAGACGATATGGAGGATGGTTATCTTTATATGCGGTTGTACATACCAGAAAAATATGTCTGAGTATATGAAAATGGAACCCATTTCCATAATCGGGCGCAATTGTTTAAGAAGCGTCTCTGTTTTTATTAAACTAACGGGGTGCTTTACTTGAAGATCATTGGGCTGAATAGACGGCTCTAACTGGTGCTTATTAAACTAAAGGGGCAAGTTTAAGAGTGTAATTTAACTTGAGTCCAACAATCGGGCCATATTGCTGAATGAATTGGGTATTGCATTGGAGTATGGGAAGAGAATTTTTCTTCATTATCCAGATGAACTAATTTGGATTTTGTCTTACACTTTGAAGGATATCGGTAAGTTATTGCCGAAGTGGTTAAAAGAAATCTAACTGTAGTTGTATAAGGACGGAAAGGTGAATTGCTATGACAGTAAATAGGGGAAAGTTAAAGAACAGCTCTATGCAAAGTTTGCACTATGAACAACGGCGGTTGTTTGTATAGGGCTAGAAATTGATTTCCGCCTGCAAAGTGATAATTTGTTTGTAGTAATGACTTTGCTACCTTGAAAATTTATTCTATTTTAAGGAGCGAGGCTAACATGAAATATGTAAATGCAAAAAGTATCTTTCCAAAAGAACTGCTGGAGGAGATACAGAAGTATGTAAATGGAGAAATGGTTTATGTCCCTATTTCAAAGGGATTACAAAAGAAATGGGGAGAAAGGTCAGGGAGTAAAAATTACTTAAAACAGAGAAACCTTGAGATCCGACAACGTTTTTCCGTTGGGGTAACTATAGAACAACTTTCAAATCAATTCTTTCTTTCTCACGATAGTATTAAAAAAATTGTTTACTCAAAAGAATAGTTTTTATATGTCACATTGGACTAAATCTGATGTGACTTTTCTATGTAAAGAACGTTTTATAATCGTTTATAATATATATTCATCGGCCTACTCTTATTACAATTACAGCATATACAAATACTATTTTAAAGGAGAAGCCTATGAAAATTGATGTTCGTTTAACAGATAAAAGTGAAGCATATATTATAAAAAACTTATATCCTTTATACCTATATGACCTTTCTGGACATTATGGTAGAACCCCGAATGTTCACGGGATATATGAGGATAGTGACGATTTTCGAACATTAAATGATCAGTATGAAGTTCAAAATATTTGGTGGGAAAAGCCAGAAGTTTTATTCCCCTATGTAATTTTAGTAGATGGGATTCCAGCAGGGTTTATCCTAATAGCAACCCCACCACATTGTAATGAAGGAATTGACTATTTTGTAAATGAGTTCTTTTTAATTCAATCATTAAGAGGGAAAGGTATTGCTGAAAGAGCAGCAAATATAGTATTTGACCAATTTAAAGGGAATTGGGAGTTGTTTACTAACCCATTAGAGAAAAACATTGCTGGAAAAAAATTTTGGAGGAGGTCACTATCAAATTACACTAATGGAGTCTACACTGAAACAAACGGGGAAACGTTTAATGGACAACAGACTATTTTCCGATTTGATAATTCCGGAAAAAAATATTCCAAATAGCTTATTTTAATATTAGGTAGTGTAAGTTGAATAGACTATGAACTTCCATAATCAGGCACGATTGTTATGTAAGCGTTTCTGATTTTTTTACTAACGGAGTGCTTTAGTCAAGTAGAGCCATGTCTGTTAAGACGTGGCTCCTTACATTTAAAAGTACTTCTGATAATACTCTTTCCTTAGCCTTCCGCTTAATTCAGCGTATATCCTTGTAGTTTCACTTTTCTCATGTCCCAAAAGACTTTGTATGACTTCAATAGGAGCTCCATTATTCAATAAATGAGTTGCATAGCTGTGTCTAAGTTGGTGTGGATGAATCTCTTTGTTGATTTCGGCACGATTAGAAATTCGCTTGATGATGTATCGCATTTGGGCGACACTCATTTTTTGTGGCTGCCGTGCTGTCACAAAGATGGCAGGATTATTGTCATTCCGGCTTTCAAGATATCGTTTAAGCCATATGATGCAACGTGTATTGAAATAAACTTCCCTTTCTTATCCCCTTTTCCTCTAACAATCGCGGATTGGTTGGTCCAATTAATATTGTTCTTTTCTAAGGCAACTATTTCTCCAATTCGACAACCGGTAGAAAACATGAATTCAAAAATCACT
Source organism: Sporosarcina thermotolerans (assembly GCF_042658975.1). Lineage (NCBI taxonomy): Bacteria > Bacillati > Bacillota > Bacilli > Caryophanales > Caryophanaceae > Sporosarcina > Sporosarcina thermotolerans. Next base: position 25,711 of record NZ_JBHSRM010000019.1, read on the forward strand.
TTTTCTATTGGGGTATGACAGGATTCACGAAGGTGTTCAATCTCTCTTTCGGTTAAATGGTTAGGTATATGCTTACCGACTTTGGGTTCTTTAATCTTGGAAGTTGGATTCTTACTCAGGTAGCCTTCTTCATGAGACCAACGAAAAAAAGATTTCAGAAATCGGATATGATGTGCAAGACTGGCTGGTTTTAAATGCTTACACGATACGGCAAGATATTCCTTCAGTTTATTCGTATTCAGCAAGTCCATCTCTACATCCTTAAAATAACTGATTAGTATCGTAGACTGTAATTGATAGGCCTTCAACGATTGTGGTGAAAAACCCTCTATCCGTTTATCAGCTTCAAACGAAGACCATGCTTTTGACAATAACAATTCCATTCCCCCTAAGAGAGTAATATTAAAGGGATTATTGCCAACTTAATAGAAGTATAGTCATATGGAGTATTTTCACTAACGGAGCAGGATACTCAATAAAGAGGAGTAGTGGGTTCTTCTTGTTGAATTAAAGTGGTGGCGTTGGAAGGGAGTTTTTATATTGACAAAAGTTTTTCATATACCTTATGGAGATCACCCGTCCCAATTCGGTGTATTGCGTATACCAGATATTCCTGGACTTAGTCCAGTAGTTGTTACAATTCATGGTGGTTTTTGGCAATCAAAATACGGACTTGAAGAAAATACACCACTTGATGAAGATTTGACTCGTCGTGGTTATGCTACTTGGAATATTGAATATCGTCGAGTCGGAGAAGATGGTGGAGGTTGGTCAGGAACATTTATTGATGTTATTGATGCTGTAAACCACCTCACTCAACTTCAGGAACGCTTTAAGCTCGACCTCTCGCGGGTGGTTATCCTTGGGCATTCAGCAGGGGGACACTTGGCTCTTTGGTTGGCATCTCGGTATAACAAAGTTCAAACGGACGGGATAGGTAATACTCTTCTTATTCCTATACGGAGTGTAATAAGTTTGGCAGGGGTTTTAGATTTGAGAAAGATGTGGGAAATCCATGAAGAAAAAGGGATGACTAGTCCAGTAGCTTCATTTATTGGTGGATCACCACAAGAAGTATCTGAACGTTATAGGTTAGCTTCACCGATAGAATTGTTGCCTTTGAATGTCGAACAAATATTGATTCATGGTGAATTAGATCGTCATGTTCCAGTTGATTTGAGTATTGAGTATCATCGTAGGGCTATTGAACAGGGCGATAAAGTTCGTTTGGTGGTACTTCCAGACGTGGAACATTTTATGGTTATTGATCCGTCATCATCGGCATGGAAGTCAGTGACCGATTCACTAGAAAGTTTAAAAGTAAGTTCAGGTTCTTAAACTAATGGGTGCAATAGTGGATGATTAGGGGCCGTATGGCATCCTTGCCTTCTTGTTGAACTAACGCGGCAGAATAGCCGAACTAATTTTGTAACTTTCAAATAATTATTTACGTCTAATCATAAACTTTAAAGGTGGTTGTTTATGAATAAGTATTTCTTTATATTTGTAGTTCTTTTAGTTCTTATCATTGCGGGTTGTTCAATAGAGGGAATGTCAGGAGTGTCAGGAGACAAGCCGCCAGAAGTCTATATAGTAATTGATAATGATAAATATGAAACGAAACTTGGCACCTATTGTTGGACAGGTGGTTGTGCCGATACAGTTGGACCTGTTGAACTATTAAAAGAAAAAGAGCCTATTAAAGTGACTCCTGGTGAGAAAATAACTTTTAGCATGGACTACAAACCAAAACCAAATGAATTCTATCTTGTTCAGATAAATGGAAGTAATGAAAGCGGAGTTCTGATTGAAGAAAATGGTTTTTCTGCACCAATACAAAAGGGTGTTTATTATTATTCTTATGGAGTATGGTGGATGGATGAAAAGAATGAGAATGTATCCTTTGGAGATGCATTTTATGCATTTGTTTTAGAAGTAAAGTAGTACTTTAAAACGACCAGGTGCTTTACTTCAATAAGGTAGTAAAGCACTTTTTTTATTGAACTAACGGGGCAGGTTAGCATAATAGATGATGAGAAACTTGGAAATGAGGTGGACTCAATGGAGAATGTTAAATGGATAAATGGAAGCCATAAAGAGGATAACCGTATTTTTGACTCGGAGTTTGAAGTTAAAGAATGGACAGAAGCATTATATCCAGATTTTGTTGCCTATTTAAGTAATAAAAATAATGTAGGATATGCCACACCTGATGAAAAGGTAATTAACTATTTAGCATCTCTTTTTCCTCAATGGGCTGATTATAACAATTTACAAATCGATGTCTGTACAGAAAAAACAGAAATAAATGGTCAAATTATCTATAAAATTTGGACAGTGAAATTATAATTATTTTTCACTAACGGGGCAGTTTAGTTCATTAAGTGGTTTGGTTAATTGCGGTAAAATATCATAAGATATAGGTGGGATATTATTGGACTTTTATTTTTTCTTAAATATGTTTAGAAATATAATTGCTACTTTTTTCCAAAATGGCATTTGGGTAATCGGCTTTTTTTACTTGTTAATTAAGACATTTGAAAATGATAGACTTAAGCAATTCTCTAAATATGTTATAGGTATTGTTTTGGCAATATTATTTATTTATTCAATACAAGTAAGTAGATAAACTTTCTTCTTATTTAACGGATAGCTTTACTTGAAGATCATTGACCTGTTAGAAGACGGCTCATTTCTTATTAAACTAACGCAGCAGTTTAGTTGAAAAGTGTATAGAACAATTAAGTAACTTATTTTACCGTAGTCAGTCTA
>NZ_JBHSRM010000020.1:0-83669 GCF_042658975.1 Sporosarcina thermotolerans
CAAACAGGCCGTCCATGGCAAAGTCTAATCCGACTACTTGCTTGATTTCTTTTTTCTTGGGCTTGTGTTCATATTCTGTGAGTATGGAAATATGGTATTTCCCTGTGGAAGAACGGGAAATTGTGCATGACTTGATAACATGATGTGAAGGGATTTCGCGATGCTGTTTCATTCTAAGGGGTGTAAGTTTCGGTAGTTTGATGTGGGCATCCAGAATCTTGATGTTTCCGTTGACCATGTTTGTCGTGTAGGATTGCCTTGACTTACGATTCTTGAATTTCGGGTACTTAGTCTTGCCTGAGAAGAAATTGGAAAACGCTGTTTGCAGATTCAACTGGGCGTTAGCGAGTGCCAGGCTATCAACCTCCTTGAGCCACTCAAATTCTTTCTTATATTTGGCGGGCGTCGGAATCTTCTGTTTCTTCAGTAATGTCATGTTATCTTTGAGTTTTTCATAGGTTTCCTTGCGTTCCGCGAGCATTTTATTGTAGACAAATCGAACACATCCAAAAGTCTTGACCAAAAAGTCTTCTTGTTCCTTTGTCGGGTAGATTCGAAATTTGTATGCTTTATTTGCCACTCAAATCACCACATTTCAGAAGATTAGGAATACCTGTTCCTATTATACCAATCAAAAGAGGTGTTGGCTATCGCCAACCGAAATTCATCTCCCTCTTACCGTTGGGCTTCACCCTTCACACGCTTGAAGAGGGAGACTTCTTTCGGAGAATTGTTAAAAGTTTTTTAGAGATGGAATTTAATACACTTCATTTTTTGAAAAATACAAGTACGCCGGCTAAGGACGTTGTTGTGCTAAGATTTATGAGGAGTACTTTACATATGAAGGAGATATCTGAATGACAGTAAGGAAAAATGATAAATTTATCATATTAGCTGTGTCGTTAGGCGTTATTCTAAATCCATTAAATACGACAATGATTACAGTCGCATTGCCAGCAATTCAAAAGGACTTCCAGTTGAGCTCCACTAATATTTCATGGTTAATTGCTTCTTATTTCATTATTAGTGCGATTTTCACACCTTTAATTGGGAAATTGAGTGATATTTATGGAAGGAAATTAATCTTTTTAATTGGACTTGGATTAGTTGTGGTGTCATCCATTCTTGCACCGTTATCCCCCAACTTGCCAATGTTACTTGTTGCACGGGGAATTCAAGCAATTGGTACCTCTGCACTCTTTCCAGCTGGAGTTGGGATTATCCGAAACACCATTCAGCACAATCAAAACCGTGTGATTGGGACATTAGCAGTTTTTGCTACAACGTCTGCTGCTTTCGGACCCACTATCGGAGGAATGCTCAGTCAGTTTGGTGGCTGGCCGGTTATTTTTTATGTGAACTTGCCGATCCTCGCAATCGGTATTGTATTAACATTAATCTTTATCCCAAAAGATCAGAAAAACAAGGCTACATCATATAAGTTAGATGGAATAGGAATCTTGTTATTTAGTTCATTTATTACATGTTGGATGATCTTCTTACTTGGACTCGAGCAACGTGTTCAAATCGGAACATTGATACTCTCGATTGTCCTAACGGTTATTTTCTACATGTATGAGAAAGGTAAAGATGAACCATTTATCAACGTTAACTTCTTCCGGAAGAACTTGAATATCGCAGTGATCTTTGGTCAGTATATTCTTTCAACCGTCATCTTCTTTGCAGTGCTGTTAAGCTTCCCGACATTTATCCAAACTGTGTTAGGCGCAAGCTCTCAAATGGCTGGAATCGCGATGCTGTCGCTTTCCATATTCGCAATGATTATGACACCGATTGCTACTAGGTGGATGGAGCGGGCAGGATTTCGAATTCCATTGCTGACTAGTGTACTCGTCGGATTAGTCGGTGTGATTTTGTTATTTACCGTTAAGGATCAATCTCCATTAGTCTGGATTGGAGTTGTGCTTGCGGTTACGGGGATCAGTAATGGGATTCAGAATATCGGACTGCAAAACTTGTTGTATAAATTTATTCGTGTTGAGGAAAGCGGAATCGCGTCTGGACTTCTAATGACGTCGAGGTTTATCGGAAATATTTTGGCTTCAAGTATTTATGGAGTGGCGTTTGCTACAGGAATGAACGTAGGAAATATGAGTATGATGGCAATTGTACTTTCAGTTGTTGCCATAGTGTTAATCCCAGGCATGCTCTTTGTCACAGTGCACGAGAAGAAAAAAATAGGTTAACTTACCAAGTTAAGTGCCTGTGCACCATACATTTATGTAACTTCAATTTTTTAAAGGGAATTAGTATAATTTTCCCCGCCTTATTCGTTATACATATGAATGAACTAAAGGGGGCTATACATTGGGTGAGCAGAAAGTTAATCAGCTTATTGAGCTGTCGCGGGAATTTCAACAGGAATTCGAAACAGTCATTGCGGATTTGGGAGATGGATTATGGAAGTATTGTCGCTATTTAACGAGATCTCCGTGGGATGGTGAGGATCTTTATCAGGAAACGATGTTAAAGACGATGGGAAGTTTATATCAACGGTGGCATGTTACAAATCTCAAATCATATCTTTATCGTATTGCGACAAATACATGGATTGACCATTGTCGTAGAGAAAAGCGAAACCTCGGAACGTTGTCTGAAGATGAATTGCCTACAGCCGATTTTTCTGATCATCTTGAACTTGAAGAGGCCTTGGAACAGCTGTTTTACCTTTTCACGCCTAAGCAAACTGCTGTCTTTCTCTTAAAGGAAATCTTCCAATTCAATGCAGACGAAGTGGCAAGTATCATAAAAACAACACCTAATGCTGTGTATGCTACAACAAGAAGGATGAAGAATAAGCTAAAGGATATGCCTGAGGGAACAAGGTCGAAAACGGAGCCTACTGAAAGTGAACATCAAGTCATCCAGACATATTTAAAGGCAATAGCTAATGGCGATGTGGAAGGTCTTCTTGAATTATTCAGCGACCAGCCCCATTATGAAGCTTCCCTTGGTTTCCTTGAAACTACAAAGGATGAAATTCGAAATGGGTCATTACAATTTGGACTTCCTGGTCACGAAGCGAAACAATATATACTATGGGGTAGGCCAGTCATCGTTGTTCTATCAAAATCAGAAAATGGCTCACTTATCCATGATATTCAGTACCAAGAGGTTGAAAACGGAAAAATTGTTATGAGTAGAAGTTACTTTTTTAGGAGAGAATTTATCTTTGCCGCATCAAAGGAGTTAGGCATTCCTCCGCAACTCAATAAGCCGCCTGTGAATTGGGAGAAGGCATAATAGTAGAGTGATGAATAATTCTTGATGCGAATACTTTGCAATTTATTTAAGTGTAGTTTTCGCCCAATGGAATTTTAGGTTTATTATATTGGTGGAAGTCAATCATAGGTAACGTAGAACTAAATACTTTTAAAGGTGGAGACATATGGGAGCAATTGAGGAAATCACAATTGAAGCATCTATTCAGGCACTGGTGGAAAAGGTCTGGGAATATTGGACAGATCCAAACCATATTAAAAAATGGAACAGTGCATCAGATGACTGGCACACACCATTTGCTGAGAATGATCTAAGACCATGTGGGAAATTCACTTCAAGAATGGAAGCAAAAGATGGTAGTATGGGGTTTGACTTTGGCGGAGTCTACGATGATGTAAAATTACATGAAGTTATTTCTTATACCTTAGGTGACGGAAGAAAAGTAAAAATCACCTTTAGAAGTCAAGGAAACGAAACTGAGGTAATTGAAACGTTTGAGGCTGAAACTGAAAATCCAATCGATTTTCAACGACAAGGATGGCAGGCGATTTTAGATAATTTTAAACACTACGCAGAACAAACAAGTAAATCCTAGTAAACCTAAATGGCGGGATCTGTGGTTATTCGAAACCCACAGATACCGTCTTTTTAAAGATGCTCATTCATTTGAAGGGATTTTTGCAAGCGGATGATCTCTTTCTGTATACTTGGGAACGATTCGATTTCGGGAACGTTTTTAATCGTCGGCGACTGTTGTCGACCTGCAGCAATTGCCATCGTTTCACATACGTACAGCAGTTGGGCAAGCTGTTCCTCTGAAAGAATTAGGCGCTTTTCGACTTTGGAGCAGTTGCCTAATAAATACCCTAATCGCTCGATGGAAAAAAGGACTGGCCAATACTCATCCACCGCCTTTAGATTGACCGGAATCTCCCCTGCCGCAGTTTTATAAAGGGTTTGTAAGTTCGTCATGTTAATTTGCATTTTTTTGCTTTCACTACTTTCCTCGACATTCCCTCTTGCTCCATGCTCCGAGAATAGAAGTAATAACAACTGTCCTTGACTGCGAATCGTTTTGGTCACTAACTGAGGTAAGCGGCTCGATGCAGACCTTCTCCCTACAAACCATACGCCGATTAAGCCAATCGCACTCCCAATAACTACATCGATGATCCTCGCTGAAGCAAAATAAGAAAAACTGAAGCTTCCATGGCTTGTGCTTTCAACCATCAATAACGCACTCGGTGTGAAGAACAGTGCAGCTAACCCGTAATTTTTCACAATGAAGAGCTCTGTAATGAACGTCAATACAAGAATGAAAAGCGCAATGAGGTATCCAGATGGATGTATCGCAAGAAGGATGCCTGCAAGGAGAATCCCAACAATTGTACCAATACCTCTTTGTATCGCTCGATGAAATGTCGCTACAATGGTTGCTCCCGACAAAACGGCAACACAAGATAAAGGCACCCAATAGGAGCGTGCTAAATTAAATTCATAAGCGATGATTGCCGCGATAATTGTGATGACACCGAATCGTACTGCTGAAATAAAAACAATTGAATTTTTGTCAAATGCTTCCGCAAAAATCATTCGAATGGATGGTTTTGAGATCCTTATCTCTTTCGTAATGGATGTTGTTTGTTCATTCATGATTGCGTAAGCATCATTTATTTTCCTGTATAATGCAGTAACCTTTTCATCCAACTCTTCTGGCCCTAAGGTTTTATTGCGAATCTGTTTACTTTTGTCCTTATGATCCAGTGAATCTGATAGTCCCCGGATGGCTTGTCCTAGTTCCGAGGGGAGTTTTGAATGATCTTCTGAAAAGTTTTCAAGCACATACAAAAATAGCTTGTTTGCATGTTCATTACAGACATACAGTCGATTAAAAACCTCTGTTTTCCTCCAAGTAATATACCCTGCTGCAAGTGTAGACTCTGCTTCTTTTAGAACGGACATGACTCGATTTTTCGACTCATGAAATTTATCCGTACCAATGGCGTCAACAAATGCCGCAAGCTCTCCATATACTCTTTTCACTACAGTTGTCTCAGGCCCGTGTGGATTAAAAAACCAACTACTCATGGCAAGGATATACGATAATGTCGCACCTAAAAAAACGAGGCCAGCCCGTACTAGCACAAGTTCTGGATTGACAGGCATCCCTGTCGTCAACGCAAAGACGAGGACAAAAAAGATGGCAGATGGCCCAGCAATTCGCAAGGCTCCAAAAATAAAAATACCTGTCGCTCCGATAACCCCCATCAAAATAGCGGATGCGAGCGGGTACGGTGCAGATAGCGTCCCGAGTGCGGAAGCGAACGTCATTCCAATGACAACAAAAAATAGCTTTTTAGCATTTTGGGCATGCGGGATATTGAAAAAGTAGAGGAATGTGAATCCTCCCATCCCCGCGATCAACCCATACTCTAAATTGCCAAACAATAACCCGATCAAGACTGGCAAAGATGCAGCGACCCCTGCAAAAAAAGCTTTCACCCAAGGAAACGGCCTTCTGTTCACACTCATTGCCTGTTTAAAAAGAGTTGGGGCTTTATTTGTGTCTTTCATACGATGGCTCCTTTTCGATATGGCTAACTATGAACCGCTGTCTATTACTATTAAGTATCGTAACCAATACGCACACGACTTATAATGGATTCCTTACACATAAAACCCCTCCAAAGCCTTTTTACGGTCTTTATCATAAGAAGATAGATAGTCATGCGCCATTTCCATTGCACCGGTAATAGTCGATGCGATGTTAAAACCGCATAAATCCCTATTCTTGCGCATAAACTCACGCAATTCCTCATAAATGAAAAATAACGCGCATAAATGCCTGGAAAACCGCATAAACCCCATTTTTCACGCATAAAAGTCTTTACTTACGCATAAAGTACAGTTCGCAATGAAAAAAGCGTTAGACGCCCGCATCAACGGATCTAACGCTCTTTTCTCTAATTCATTTTATCGATTATCAATATTCTCCGGATACATATCATTCTGCATGAGCCGGTTCATCGCCATTTGTTCGAACATCGTGCCTGGGTTTCCGTAATTGCAATACGGGTCAAATTGCTGGGTCTCAATCGTAAACCCGATTGGATAGGATACGCCAATTTTATTGTAGAAAACGTCGGTACCTAAGGTTGAACTTTATAATTATAGCAAACCACCGATTCTTCCTTTTTAAATCCTTCTTTAGTATAAAGATTAACTGCTCGTTCGTTTTCAGCATTGGCGCTTAAAACCGTCTTTGGAAGCCCGATACTATTTCCAAATTCAAGTGCTTTTCTCAATAACTGACGTCCTAATCCTTTCCCTTGATATTCAGGGATGAGAGCTAAAGTACCGATGTTCAGCACAAATTCATTATTGTAAAACTCTCTAGATGAGCGTACGACCCCAACCGGCTTTTCTTGGTGATAAAGAAGAGAGATTCCACCTTCTAAATAATCTTCTTTATTCTCCATGTTCTTAACGTCTTCGACTGTCAGCGGCGTCTCCGAACCTTTAAGTGTTGCAAAACCAGTGTTTCGCACATAAAGATAGTCTACCTCATCTTTATTAAATTCAAAGGTTTTAAATGAGTAGTCCTTTGGTAAGTTTGGTTGTGCGATATCTATGGCTTCTCTTGTTAGAAAATAGGCGTAACGTTCAATAGTAAACTGCATGGAATGAAAAATATCCCGGACGATAAAATTGTCTTCTTGAATAAAAAGATAGACATCGTTTATTTCTGTTATGTGGGGCTTTATACTCTCGAGCATAAGCTTGTAAATATTTAGGTTAGGTTCTATGGAGTGAAAGATCCGCCAGCGTCCCTTTTTTCCTTTCTTAAAATATGAATCCTGGATGAGAGAAACCCCGGCAATAATTTTTGATTGGTCATCTAAAACTATATACGTTGGATTGTCCTGATCAGACTGAAAGATTTTTAGGTCTTCCTCATAAAGATAAGAATCATCTACCTCATTCCTGCATTTTCTACAGAAATCTATAAAATCTGAATGTCTAGCTTCAGATAAATATTCAATACTCATAAATCGCCCCTCCTACACTTTGACTAATAATGTTTCCATACTCGCGACACAAAACATTCAGTCATCACAACATATATGTTGTGATTCCAAAAAATATGTTTTATTATCCGTGATTATCTATAAGGTATAGAGTGGTAAAGGTACATCTCATTGGCTGTATTCAGATAGCGTTACTTACTTTCCCTTCAACTGCACAAACAACTTCTCCACAGTCCCAATCCAAACACTCTCATACTTCGCCAACATCACCAATTCCTTCGCGTGAAAAACTCCACCTATGGCATAACAAAAGGGTAGGAAATCAAATCGATTTCCTACCCTTTTTCTACAGTATAAGCATCCATAATTTGGATTGACGTTTTGTTTGTTTACATCGAACGAATTAAAATATCTCTAACACTTTCTCGATCTAATTCTTTATACAAACCAACGCCTGGTTTGATAAATGTTTTATCGATAATCAACTCGATATCTCTGTCATCGATATCATAGTCACTCAAACGACTTGGGGCACCGAGTGAATTCCAGAACGCACGTAGAGCTTTGGCTCCTTCTTTTGCGACTTCAATATCACTTTTCCCTTCATCCGAAATGCCGAAAACATTCATTGCCAACATTTTCACACGAGATGGATCTTCTTCAAGTACATGCTCTAACCAGTTCGGGAACAAGATAGCGAGTCCTCCACCGTGTGGAATGTCATAAACAGCAGAAAGGGCATGTTCAATTCGATGAGATCCCCAATCCCCACCGTCTGTTCCATTCAATAACGTTTCATTAAATGCGATTGTACTTAGGTACATCATTGTTTCACGATGGTCATATGACGTTAAATCCTCAAGTAATTTTGGCGCTGTTTGAATCGCTGTTCGAAGGAGTGATTCAATGAATGCGTCAATCAATGGTGTGTTTTTTGTGCGATGGAAGTAACTTTCAAGCGCATGAGACATACTATCTACAATTCCATACACCGTTTGTTTGTGAGACACTGAGAACGTATACGTAGGATCTAAGATAGAAAAACGTGGGAATACAAGAGGTGAGCCCCATCCAAGTTTATCTTTTGTTTCCCAGTTGGAAATAACTGAAATTGGATTCATTTCAGAGCCAGTTGCAGCTAACGTAAGTACAGTTCCGATTGGAAGCGCTGATTCAATCGGAGCTTTTCGTGTGATTAACTCCCAAACATCCCCATCATATTTTGCACCAATTGCAATCGCTTTCGTACAATCAATGACACTTCCGCCACCTACGGCTAAAAGTATGTCGATTCCTTCTGATTTACAAATTTCAACGCCTCGGTAAACGGTTGTTAACCGTGGATTTGGTTCAACGCCAGGTAATTTAAAAATGGTGGCTTCTACTTTTTTGAGTTCATTTATCACGTCTTCATATACACCATTTTGCTTAATGCTTCCTCCGCCATATACAAGAAGGACTTTCATTTGACGGACTTCTGTTGATAATTGACTAATTTGCCCTTTTCCAAAATATAATTTTGTCGGGTTGTGTTGTGTAAATATATTCATCTTTGCACCTCATTTAATCGTATTGTTTGAATAGTACTGATAGACAACATGGGCCCGATTAACTATTCATTTACTGTATTCATAAAATCAATGTACGTATAACTAACAACAATCATTCGACTTACAGTTCAGTTGTTACTGTATCACGATAATTGTTTATCCGTCACGGAGGATGAATTGAAATGATGCCGGTAACAAATACCATTCAATAATGTAAAGGTACCTGTTCAATACACATTTATGATAATTCAATACATTACATATAAATACATAATAATGATTTGCAAACAACATAAACACAACGATAACAATTTCCAACTATGCATTTTAGGTGAATATTCTCGATTGTGTGACGCACAGGTACCTTCACAAAGCCTTCACAATGTCGATGGAATACGAACTATGACCGCAAGCATAGGATGATACCGGAGATTGGACAACCTATTAAGTTCTATTGAATATGGTTTTTCAACTGAAGGGGGAATCGAATGTTAGCCTATCACCGACTATCTGCGGATGAGGTCATGAAATCATTGGAGGTGACTTCGCTTGGCTTGAATGATGATGATGTGGAAATGAGACGGGACAAGTATGGCTACAATGAGTTGACGGAAGGAAAAAGGACAAGTTCGATTGCCGTTTTCTTTGGCCAGTTCACCGACTTATTAGTCATCATTTTACTGGTCGCCGCTATCGTTTCATTTCTATTAGGTGAAGTCGAAAGCACGATTGTCATACTGCTTGTTGTTATCGTAAACGCAATTTTGGGCACTGTTCAGCATGCGAAGGCGGAACAGTCATTGGAGAATTTAAAGGCGTTGTCCTCCCCCACTGCAAAAGTGATGCGGAACAACCAACTCATTGAGATTGATTCGGAAGATATCATTGTTGGGGATTTACTAATGCTAGAGGCAGGCGATTTCATAAGCGCCGATGGACGAGTGATTGAAAGCTTTAATTTGCATATTAATGAAAGTTCATTAACAGGTGAATCACTTGCTGTGGCAAAAAGCTCCGCGCCTCTTGGTGAAGCTCATGAAACGATAGCCGATCAGAACAATATGGTGTTCGGAGGTAGCTTTGTCACAAACGGTCGCGGACTTGTCGCTGTGACAGCAATTGGGATGGAGACCGAAATTGGGAAGATCGCGAATTTATTAGATACTGCAAAGGAGAAGAAAACTCCTCTGCAAATTAGCTTGGACCGCTTCGGGGAAAAGTTGGCACTCGGGATTACGATGATTTGCGTAGTAATTTTCTCGATTGACCTCGTTCGGGGCCGCGAACTGGTCGAATCGTTCATGTTCGCCGTTTCTCTCGCAGTGGCGGCGATTCCGGAAGCATTGAGTTCGATTGTGACGATTGTGTTAGCGTTCGGGACCCGCAAAATGGCGAAGGAAAACGCGATTATCCGAAAGTTGTATGCTGTCGAAAGTCTGGGCAGCGTATCGGTCATTTGTTCTGATAAAACCGGAACGTTAACCGAGAATAAAATGCAAGTTCAGCAAGTGTATGTAGACCAAAAAGTCATTCCCCACGATCGACTACATCCGGAACATCCGGTTCAAAAGAAACTACTCTTGCAAGCAATACTCTGTAACGACGCGTTAAGTCAGAATGAAAAAGAGATCGGTGACCCTACCGAAATGGCGCTCGTGAAATTAGGGAGACAGTTTCTTTTTGATGAACTACTTGTCAGGAAGCATTATCCGAGAGTAGCGGAACTTCCTTTTGATTCCGATAGAAAGCTAATGAGTACTGTGAATGAAACTGGTAATCAAACCGTCATGATTACAAAAGGAGCAGTCGATGTCCTCCTGCCGAAAATCGTAAAAATCGAGACTTCTAAAGGAATCTTGACGATGACGGATGAACACCGCAGAAAAATCGAAGAAGTTAACCAATCCTTTTCCGAGAATGGTTTACGGGTGTTGGCGATTGCCTACAAGGAACGAAGGGGCAACCATCCCATCGATGCCAAGGATGAAAGTGGGCTAACATTTGTAGGCTTAATCGCCATGATGGATCCACCAAGAAAAGAATCGCGGGCTGCGGTTGAAAGCTGCATTCAAGCTGGGATTAAACCTGTCATGATTACCGGTGACCATAAAATAACGGCAATGTCCATAGCAAGGCAAATCGGGATCTTAAAGGATCCGTCCGAAGCGATCGAAGGCCATGAAATCGAAAAATTGACGGACGATGAGCTTGAGGAACGGATTGAAGACCTTGCCGTTTTTGCCCGTGTCACACCTGAGCATAAGATGCGGATTGTGAATGCCTATCAGGAAAAAGGACATGTCGTCGCAATGACTGGGGACGGCGTGAATGATGGGCCTGCCTTGAAGAAAGCTGATATCGGGGTGGCGATGGGAATCACCGGAACGGAAGTGGCAAAAGACGCATCCTCGATGGTATTGACGGATGATAACTTTTCAACGATTGTTAAAGCAATTTCGAATGGACGAGGCATTTACACGAATATCAAAAACTCCATTCTCTTTTTATTGTCAGGGAATGCAGGGGCTATTTTTGTCGTTCTTTACGCAACGGTGCTTGCTTTACCCGTCCCCTTTGCGCCAGTCCATCTCTTATTCATCAACTTGCTGACCGACAGCCTACCCGCAATTGCAATTGGATTTGAGCCGCATCATCCGAAAGCAATGAAGGACAAGCCAAGGGATATCCATAAACCTTTATTAACTAAAATGTTTACGACAAGGGTTGTCCTTGAGGGGATCCTTATCGCAATCGCCACCATCATCGCATTCCGGACGGGACTCGAAACAGGAGATGTGGTTACGGCAAGCACAATGGCATTCGCAACGTTATGTCTTTCCCGATTGGTACATGGGTTCAACTCCAGATCGAAGGAATCCATCTTTACAATCGGCGTGTTTTCAAACAAGTACACATGGTTAGCGTTTTTCATCGGATTCTTAAGTTTGCACGCCGTCCTGCTCATCCCGTCACTCTCAGGCGTTTTCAAAGTCGCCACATTAAGCAGCACACAATTTCTGCTCATTTATAGTTTGGCAATCATGCCGTTCATCGTGATTCAGTGGTTTAAACTGTTATTTGTGAGGAGATAGTGGACGGTTTGAAGGTACCTGTGTTTTTGCAGGTACCTCTTTTTGTTTTTGAAGGCACCATTCCCATTTTTGAAGGTACCTCGATTGTGTGGCGCACAGGTACCTTTACAATTCCCGTCACAATTAAAAAAACCCTTTCCAAGTCAATTGACTCGAAAAGGGTAACTGTCCTTCATTCTTTAACTATAGACACTATCACATGTTCCTGCTACTGGTTCATAGAAACAATGATTTTTGAATTGACCGGTAAAAGGTTGGCCGTACCAGGTTGGCGGACAAGGACCGAATGGATTGAAGTACCAAAGGGAGTATTTCGCCGGATGTTGTCTCCAACGCTCCAAATTCTGTCTTGCTAATCTTTTCTCAGATTCCCTTGCTCTTTGGTAGAATAAATTCCCCTTTTGAACAGCTTCAAAAGAATAATTTCCGCCTTGCACTTGATAAATGACATCGTTAATCGTTCTTACATCTTGAAAGTCTAAACAATCTGCTACGGCACGGTTAACAATTACATTTCCAACGTATAACATACCTTGGTTTCCTTCACCCTCGGCTTCCGCCCTCATCATCCTCGCCATTAGATTAACATCATTTTCAATGTATTTGACTCTTGGCATTTTTCCACCCCAAATATATTGTATGAATAAAAGTCAGTATTCATGACAATTTCCCAAATAAGAATGAGGTAGTGTTTCTTCTTTCCCTTCTATAGCTTTTTGACCAAAGAATTGCCAACATCAAAAACATCCCTGCCCCTCCCCAGTAAACGTAAGAGATTCCGTTTGTTAGACCAAAAACCATGAAACTGATAAATGGACCTACAGATGCACCTAAATCCTGAGCTACTGTATAGGTTGTAAGAAATGAAACTACATTCGTGTTTTTTGATAAGTCCAGGGCAATTGCATCAACAATGGTTGTAAGAGAAGTAGCTGCAATCATCACTAGGAACGTAAAGAAAATCATAAGAACGAGTGGAAGATCATATGAAATGCTTCCGAATGTCAAACTCGCAAATAGTAATGACAGAACGAGTACTGGCACCCTTCCTTTAACTCCATCTGACCAAACCCCAAATTTTGCTCCTAAAAACGGCTCCCATAGCCATCGTACCGACAAAAGAATACCAGCAAGGAAGGAAGCACTAATCACGGATCCAAACAAGGTGACACGTTCTCCATGGAAATGCTCGATTACAGAGCTTAGCGTTGAGATGAAAATTCCTTGTATTAAAAGCGTAATACAGAAACCGGTGAAAATAATCATTCCCCTGCCCTGTTTAAGTCTATCTACAATTCTTTCTTTGACAATAACAACCTTGTAATCCTGCTTATTTTCCATCAAAGAATTTGTTTTAACATACAATAAAATCAGTGGTAGCCCTAACAATGTAAGACATCCAAAAATAATCGAAACGGCACTTAACCCTAAAATAGGCACCAACAGGCCCCCTATGAGCATGCCAAACAAGCTCCCTAATCGATGCAGTCCATTGTAAAGTCCAATTGACTTCCCCCTATTATTTTCTTCCGTATTAAAGGCCACAACGGATAAACCACCAATTCTGAAGAACGACCAAGCAATTCCCCAAACACTACGTAAAATAATCCAGGCAATAAACCCGGTAAATAATCCATAGCCTAAGGTCGTTATGCTACCTAAAATAATTGCAATAATTAACCCCGTTTTAAGGGTAATCTTATTATAAAGCCATCCAACAAGCGGGTTGAAAGGCAATCTGATAAAGCGGTTAATGGATAAAAGTATACCGACTTGCCAAATGGAGTCGAGACCTGCTTCTTTCCAATATAAAGGCAACACAATATATAACATTGAATCTCCTAAGAGACTTATAGCAGTAACCAATGCAACTATAACGATTATAGGAGTTTTACTTTCCTCTTTATTTGAAGCTGACAATGCCTATCACTCCTTGTTGAGCATCGGTTTAAACTTACATCTAATTTAGTATATTTGTCCAGATGATTATCAAAATAGGCTGAATTGTAGGTTCCTAACAAAAAAAGAAGCATAAATCTCCGAGTCGGAAATTTATACTTCTTTTCGTGTTACTGACTTATATATGATTTTTACTCAAACACCGTCGTCCACTCAGCCCGCTTATCCAACATCTTTTTCGCCGCTTCCTTCGCGCCCTCAAGACTATGGCTCGCAGCCCATCCGCATTGAACTTCATTGCACGCGGGCACTTCATCCGCAGTCAAAACATCCTTCAATGTCTTTTCCAATAAATCAAGGACATCTTCGTAATCGTCGTGGTTGATGAGCGCCATATAATAACCCGTCTGGCATCCCATCGGACTGATGTCCACGATTTTGTCCGAATGATTCCTGCTGAACTCCGCCATCATATGCTCCAATGAATGAATCGCGGGCATTTCAAGATGCTCCTGATTCGGCTGGCAAAAGCGGATGTCATACTTCCGGATGACATCGCCATTGACACCTTCCTTAACCCCTGCAAGTCGCACAAACGGTGCTTTCACTTTCGTATGATCCAAATTGAAGCTTTCCACATTCATCTTTTTTTCGCTAATAGACATGAAAATCTCTCCTTTATATTCAATCAAACAAAACCTATTGACTTAATAAGATTTAAATATAGAATATCAAAATTCTGAATAGCTTACAAGTTAGGATGAACTTTTTTCAGATTTTACTTGCATTTGAATCTCTTGCTGTATATAGTGTATATAACGTGTATATACACTATTGCAAGAAAGAGGTCGTTCTATGCAAATTATAATTTCCAATACATCAAAAGATCCCATCTATGAGCAGATTTATGTGCAAATTAAAAAACATATTTTGACGAATGAATTACGGGCGGGAGAAGCGTTGCCATCCATGCGCCAGTTAGCTAAAGACTTGGATATAAGCGTCATCACGACAAAACGGGCGTATGAGGAGCTTGAGAAAAACGGCTTTATTTACTCAATCGTTGGTAAAGGATCGTTCGTGTCGGAACAAAATAATGAAATGATTCTTGAGCGAAAAATGAAAGTAATCGAAGAACAATTACTGTCTGCGATTGTAAATAGCAAAGAAATTGGGGTCGAGTTAGCTGAATTACAAGAATTACTTACCTTGTTATATAAGGAGGAGAAATGATGGAAAACGTAATTGAATTGCGAAATGTAAATAGGACGTTCAAAGGGTTTGAGCTGAAAGACTTTTCGCTCTCAGTTAAGAAAGGCTTTGTTACAGGGTTCATCGGTGGAAATGGAGTGGGAAAATCCACAACTATCAAGTTGATCATGAATTTATTGCAACCGGACAGCGGAGAGATCTCGCTATTTGGTTTGAATTACAAAAACCATGAAAAAGAAATTAAACAACGAATCGGATTTGTATATGATAACAATATTCTTTACGAGAATATTACGTTGGCAGAAATGAAGAAAATCATAAAACCAGCCTATAAAAATTGGGATGATACCCTTTTTCAACACTATATTAACCTATTTGAATTGCCGATGAAAAAACAAATAAAGACTTTCTCAAAAGGAATGATGATGAAAGCTTCCTTGACCTTTGCGTTATCCCACCATGCAGAGTTAATCATTATGGACGAACCGACATCTGGATTAGACCCAATATTCCGCAGGGAGCTGTTAGACATACTCCATGATCTTATGCAGGATGATGAAAAGACTATTTTCTTTTCGACGCATATTACGACGGACTTGGATCGAATTGCTGATTATATAACGTTCATCCATAACGGCCAGCATATTTTCACTAAAGAGCATTATAAAATCGAGGAAGACTATGCGATTGTGAAAGGCGAAATGAATTTATTGGATCGTGATACTGAACAAGAATTTATAGGCATTCGAAGATCCAATCATGGTTTTGAGGCATTGACGATGAACAAACATCGTACAGAGGGCATTTTCGGAGGGACAGTCATTTTTGAAAGACCTACACTTGAAGATATTATGCTGTACACAAAGAAAGGAATTGATCACTATGCTGCATCTCATTCGTAAAGATATTGTTTTGCAGAAATATACATTACTAATTTTGTTGCCCATCTTATTTCTCGATGTATTTTTTGATGGTTCTAGGATCTACGTTGGAATTTTATTTTCTATCGCCATCATTATGCAAAGCTTTTTAACGGATGAAAAATCGTCTGTCCATTACTTACTGAATTCTTTGCCTTATACGCGGAAAGAAATTGTTAGCTCCAAATACGCGGTTGCATGTGTGTTCATTTTCCTTGTCTTACTAACGATTTTCATCGGGAATTTGGTTATTCATAATGAGCTAGTTCCTTGGGGGCAATTATTATTTATAGCAGGATTTGTAGCTGTTTTTATCTCCCTTGCTTTTCCATTTTCATATCTTTTCAAAAGCCAGTATTTGATGATTGCTTCTATTGTTTTATTTGTCCTTTACTTTATTACTATTAGCACATTCATACCTGATTTGAATGATAGAATCCGGGGTATTGTCCAAACGCTCCTTTCTCTCGATGACGCTCTGTTGTATGGAGGAGCGATATTCTCAGTAATTCTTCTGTATTGCTTCTCTTGGATGCTGTCTGTGCGGATTTATCATCGGAAGGTTTTTTAATAAATTCAAGGAACAAGTGCCATTGTGTAACCCGTTCAGTTGAGTGGTACAAAACTTTAAATAACGCCGCAAATAACTAAATTAAAGTACAAATTAGCATTGCTTTTAGCAGTGCTTTTTATATATTTATCGAAGTATTCCAGTAGTAAAAGGAAACAAACTATTAATGTGGTACTATTATTGAAAGATGAAGAATTAAAATTCCGAATATTGTTAGTGAGCATTTATTTAACTAACACGGCAGATTAGTATTAATTAAATTGTAAGGGCTGATATCTGCGCAAAGAAAGTTATCCTTAAGTATTATTTTTTTAGTTGCATCAATTATCTTATTTACTTTCTCACCCTGGATTACAAAAGATATTGCTGAAAAAAGAGCAATTACGGGATTTCAAAACAAACAAAAAGGCATTGTAGATGGTTGTGGATTTAATTGTGATGGGTGTGGTGTAGTAACATCCGAGAAAGTTTTGTTTGGTTATACTGTTCGAATTGAATATGCTTGTGGACTAATATCAGAAGACATTAAGGAAAATCATCAAATTAAAAATGTATTTGTTTCTTTTTTGAGGACTGTACATTGAAGGAGGAAATCATGAGTTATATACAAACAATGCGTAAATTAATTGGAAATGAAATGCTAATGACTGTAGGTTGTGGAATTATTATTGAAAAAGAGAAACAGATCTTACTTCAACATAGAAAAGATCGGGATATATGGGGAATACCAGGGGGAGTCATGGAGCCTGGGGAAACGTTTCTTGAAACTGCTGTGCGCGAAACATTCGAGGAAACGGGATTGACGGCTGAACAATTACAATTATTTGGACTTTACTCGGGTGAAAAAGGTTTTTCAGAATATCCAAATGGAGATAAAATGTATAGCGTCCAAATTATTTTCCTTTCTAATAGGTTTTCAGGAAACTTAATTCATAACACTGATGAAAGTCATGAACATCGATTCTTTTCCCGTAACAACCTACCTAATTTGCTTCCGAATCAAGAGCCATTTATTCAGGATTGGGTAAACCAAGTAAATCTGCCAGTAATAAAATAACTCTGACTGAAATATCTCGATAGTAAAATTATGCAAAAAGACGGTGTCAATTCACTTAGAATTTTTTAGGCTATGTGTGGAAGTGGCTTGTCTTATAAGAGGAGATAAACAAATGATTGAATTACGAAAGATAACCCGGGATAACATAGATGAAGTAATAGCACTTGAAGTTGAAGAAAACCAGAAAGAATTCATACTAAAAACTACTAACCTTAGATGCTTCGCAGACGCTCATATGTTGAACACAGATGGTATACCAGCTTCTCCATTAGCTATTTATGCGAATGATACGATGGTTGGATTTTTGATGTATATTTATGATACGTTAGATCATGAATCATTTGAAAACGAACTTTTCTATGGCAAGAAAAGTTATTTTATTTGGCATAATATGATTGATAAAAGTTACCAAGGAAAAGGATATGGCAAACTTGCTTTTGAAAAAATGTTAACGGAAATTGAAAATATGCCATATGGAGAAGCAGAATTTGTAACCCTCTTTTATCATACAAGTAATGTCAAAGCTAAAACTTTATACGCTTCATTTGGTTTCGTAGATACAGGAATCATTCAGGATAATTCGATGTTGGCGATTAAAAATCTTAATGGGGAAATAACAGAATCCTTAGTAGAATAGGATTTCCAAAATAGGTGCGTTATAGGCAAAGGGAAAGAGTCCAATTCATATGCGAATTAGGACTCTTTTTGTGTGTTTAAATTAGATTTTGCACCTCTGAACTGAACGGGTTAGCTATTGTGCATTTGTTCTTTTTTATCCCCGTCCCCCTTTTTCGATCTTCTTCAAAATTGCAATCAATTGATTTAATTCCTGATCGTTTAACATTGAAAATTGATCGGCCTGGAAGTGTTCTTGCTCAGAAACAACTTCGTTTCGCAGTTTAATTCCTTCTTCTGTAAGTGAGATAAACTTATTTTTCCATTCACGTTCACGTCGTATTAAACCATTGTCCTCAAGCTTTTTTAGTATTTGCGTCACATTCGACTCGGTGACAACGAGCCTACTTGCTAAATCACACTGCGTAATTCTTTCATTTGGTTTAATATGACTAAGGACATCAAATTGGCCAGTTTTCATCCCCCATTTGGATAAATGTTGGTTTGTACATTTAACATTTCGATTATAAAAACGTGCATATCGCAGCCAAACTATATAACTAAGTCGAATTCTTCTTAATGTATATTTCATACGTGGGCCCCCTATTACTTTGCATATTAAGTGATGTGTATACAATTTGCAAATGTTGGTGAGAGTAATACCAAGCAATGTAATTGACTTCCATATCACTTAATATATAAACTGATGAATGGGAGGAAGCTTTCCCAATTTACTAACATAAAGGACAGGTGATTAAAACATGGTTAAAGTAGCATTGATCAGTGGTAGTTTAAGAAAAGAATCGTTTTCAACAAAAATCGCTAAAAGTGTAGGAGAATTATTCCCAGACGGTTACGAAACACAATTCGTCGAAATTGGAAATCTTCCTCTATACAATGAAGATATTGATACAGAAAGCAATGTACCTGGAGAATATACGGCATTCCGTAACTCCATTAAAGAAGTTGACGCTGTACTCTTTGTAACACCTGAGTATAACCGTTCAATCTCTGGCGCATTAAAAAACGCATTGGATGTTGGTTCACGTCCTTATGGACAAAGTGCTTGGAACGGTAAACCTGCAGCGGTTATCAGTCAATCCATGGGGAATTTAAGTGGATTTGGTGCGAACCACCATTTACGCCAAAGCCTTGTATTCTTAAATATGCCAGTCGTACAGCAGCCTGAAGCGTACCTTGCAAATTCTCCTCAATTATTTGACGAGAACGGAAAGTTGAATGAAGGAACAACAGAGTTTTTACAGTCCTTCGTAGATGCTTTCGTTGATTTGATCAATAGACATAATCGATAATTAAAAAAGTTGGAGCATTAGGCAGAGCGAATCTGACCTAATCTCCAACTTTCAAGTTATATACTCAATTTCCGATGTTGGTTCCGCAAAATTATTATGTTGATGATTCTCCATTCAGAGTATCCCCTTTTTTCCGCATCAATTCCCCGATGATTGACGTGTTTCTAACTTTAAGTATTGCCAATTTATCAAACCACTACATTAAGATCCAAGTTACTGAGTAAACTCCTTCAACTTGTTTATTTCTCAAATCCATGCTATGTTTATTTAACATTAAAAACTAATGAGTGATAACTATGTGTCATCTTTCAATTTGCCCAAATTATATTTTAAATCCCTAACCCTTGACTGGAAACAGTCGAGGGTTTTTTGTTGCTCAAGGGAAAACTTTGCTACTTCAGACGCTAAAGTCAAATTCATGAATAGTAAATTGAGGGAGGTAAAATACATGGACAAGATCAAGTATAATAATCTTAAATTAGGTGAACGTGGAGCAATCGTTAGCATTATTGCTTATCTTTTGCTTTCAATAATAAAGTTGTGCATTGGATATATGAGTAACTCTGCTGCATTGAAAGCTGATGGTTTAAACAATACAACCGATATTATTGCATCCGTCGCTGTTCTTATCGGACTAAGACTTTCTCAAAGACCTCCGGACAAAGATCATGGCTATGGCCATTGGAAGAGTGAAACAATCGCTTCAATGGTTGCATCATTTATTATGTTAGCGGTCGGTATTCAAGTATTAAATGATGCTATCTCTTCTATGTTTCAAAGTGGAAAAGAGTCACCCCATATCGGGGCTGCTTATGTCGGCATTTTTTCTGCAATAGTTATGTATTTTGTCTATCGTTACAATAGGAAGATAGCAAAGAAAATAAATAGTACAGCAGTCATGGCAGCTGCAAAAGATAATATTTCAGATGCTTGGGTAAGTATAGGAACAGCAATAGGTATATTTGGTTCTCAATTAGGAATGCCCTGGCTTGATACGCTAACTGCGCTCATCGTGGGACTATTAATTTGTAAAACAGCTTGGGATATTTTCAAACAAGCTTCCCACGAACTTTCGGATGGTTTTGACGTTGATAAAATTAAACTTTATCGTAATGTGATCACAAAAGTGGATGGAGTTAAAGGAATAAAAGATATAAAAGGTAGATACTACGGAAATAACGAGGTAATCGATGTTGTAATTCTTGTAAATTCGATGCTAAATATCACAGAAGCCCATAATATCGCGACACAAGTGGAAAAGATAATAATCAATGACTATGGAGTATATGATGTGCACGTCCATGTGGAACCGAATTAGTATCTCTTCCACATATTTATTATAAGGATGGCCGTGATTTGAGTCACGGCCAGTTTTACTTTGTTAAGGTACCTGTGCAAGAAACATCCATGATAATTCAACCGATTTGCATAAATATCCAATCAATTAGCATTGTCACAGTCTTTTTAATGTATTTTTATACAATTGTATTTAATTAATTGAATAGTTCGACGCACAGGTACCTTTACAATATTAATAGATTCACCATGACCAAGTCCTAAATGGCTACAACGAGCATTTATAGCTTTCTTCATAACCATCATCCTCTTTTAAACATATATACAATCATTTAGTCATGTTTCATTTATAGCCAAATAGTATTATTTTTGTATTAATAATAGAGTTTACAGTTTCATAATATTTATATAATACTATCTTAACAATCTACTATTATGATGATGAAGGAGTTAGATTTTAATAAACCATTGGAGGTCTACTGTTATGAACAAAAAAAAGGTAATTATTCCACTGTTAAGTGCAGCACTTCTATTCCCAACTGCGGTCAATGTATTTGCGCAACCGCATAAACCTATAGAAGGCGTAAAATCTGTTGAATTTATTGGCATGCCTGTACCTGCCACTAATGAGGAAAAATCAACAATGTACAGTGATGCCAAAGTAAAGGTGACATTAAAAGACGGAACTCAAAAAACAGTAGAGTTGGATTATACTTCGTTAGCAAAGCCTGGTGATGTCATTAACGGAAAAATTGTCGGAGCTGCAGTCGACATCAACGGCAATCTCATAACAAATAAAAAGGGTGAGCCTTTAGTTTCCCCTTCACCGGATGCAAACTCACTCCTTAGTGTAAATGGAAAAAGCGGCAAGCTATATATGATCAATCATTTTGAAAGTATGCCAAATAATGAATTTGGTACTGTGCCAAGAGCGTTATATTTAAATACTGTCCAACAAGATAAGAAAACAGGCGAACTCAAAATTACTGATATTGAAGCAATTGATTTTTCGAAGTATGGCGGTGTTTGGACTCCATGTGCTGGTATCTTGTCCCCTTGGAACACTCATTTAGGCAGTGAAGAATATGAACCAAATGCTCGTGCCCATGAAGCAAATCCTGAAAAATCATCCGTTACACAATTTGCACGAAATTATTATCAAGATGCAACTGCAATTGGAAACCCTTATTTATACGGTTATACAACAGAAGTATCCGTTCATCCGAATGGTGAAGCAAAAGCAGTCAAACACCACAGCATGGGGCGGTTATCTTTTGAAAATGTAACAGTGGCACCTGATAACCGTACAGTTTACTATGGAGATGACGGCGGCTATGTAATGTCCTTTATGTACATTGCTGACAAAGCAAAAGATTTATCTGCCGGGACACTATATGCTGCAAAATTTGAGCAAACGAGTGCCGAAAACGGTGGTGCTGGGAATTTAAAATGGATTAATTTAGGACATGCAAACGACCAAGAAATTAAAGAATTAGCTGAAACCCTGACATTCAGTGATATCTTTGAAACGACAAATGATGCTGAGTATGCAGCAGCAAATGGATTCAGCCATATTAAGACTTCAGCTGGCGAAGAATATTTGAAAATCAAAATAGGTATGGAAAAAGCGGCTGCTTTCTTAGAATCCCGCCGATATGGAGCTATGCTTGGAGCAACTTCAGAGTTTAACAAGATGGAAACCGTCACATTCAACAAAGCCGATAACAAAGTCTATATGGCTATGTCCACGATTGCAAAAGGCATGGAGGAAAATCCAAATGATCCTGTAGATGATATTCGACTGCCAAAAATCAATGCAGGCGGCATTTATGAAATGAGCCTAGCTGAAAGACAAACAGATCGTGAAGGCAACCGTATTGATAGCGATTATGTACCAACTAAAATGGAAGCTATTATAGTCGGTGAAGACATTCCACAAGATGAAGAAGGCAACAGAGCTCATCTCGATAAAATCGCCAATCCGGACAACATTGTATACTCTGAAAACCTAAGAACGTTATTTATTGCTGAAGACACGGGCAATCATGTAAATAATGTTGGCTGGGCTTATAATGTTGATACAAAAGAACTTTCTCGTATCGTTTCTGCACCAGATGGCGGTGAAGTAACTGGAATACAAGCGATTGATAATTTAAATGGGTATTCTTACTTAATGGTTGGTTCTCAAAATCCAGGGAACATCGGTTATATACAGTTACCTCCTGTTAATAAAAAATAAGATAGATAAGTGAAAAGACAGGCGTCCAATTCGTGGATGCCTGTCTTTTGGTTTAAAATGTAAATAATAATCGCTTATTCACCAGCTTTAGCGAAGTGTTCAATCCTTGCCCCTATTTCATCTCGTACACGCTGGAAAAATGCCCATTTTTCTTCATCAGTTCCTTCTGCTTTGGCAGGGTCGTCAAATCCCCAATGAGCACGTTTAACATGTGGAGGTGTCATTGGGCACTTATCAGCCGCATCTCCACAAAGTGTGACGACGAGATCTGCATTATTCAGGATTTGCGTATCAATAATATCTGAAGTTTGATTTGAAATATCGACGCCAACTTCATTCATCGCTTTAATAGCGTTTGGATTGACTCCGTGTGCTTCAATTCCTGCACTGAGAACTTGCCATTCCTCACCAAGGACTTTTTTTCCCCATCCTTCAGCCATTTGGCTACGGCATGAGTTACCCGTACATAAGAAATACAGTGTTTTTTTCGGCATATTTAATCCCGTCCTTTAGAGTTTTAATGTATGAGTGAAAGCCATAGATATAGTCCAATTAGTGTAATCAAGAGCGTAGGCACTGTTAAGAGTATACCGGTTTTAAAATATGTACCCCAAGATATTTTCACACCTTTTTGTGATAAGACATGCAGCCATAATAACGTAGCCAATGAACCGATTGGTGTAATTTTAGGACCTAAATCTGAACCGATGACATTTGCATAAATCAATGCTTCACGAATCGAACCTGTAGTATTCGTATCCGCAATAGCCAAGGCGTTGATCATGACAGTCGGCATATTATTCATGATTGAAGACAAAATTGCAGCAATGAAGCCCATTGAAATCGTGCCTATAAACAAGCCTTGATCTGCTGCCAATTGAATAAGATCGCCAAGCACGCTTGTCAGACCGACATTTCGCAATCCATAAACGACAACGTACATCCCAATAGAAAAGAATACAATGGACCAAGGTGCGCCCTTAACCACTTTCTTTGTATGAACGGCAGGACTTCTTTGTGCCATGATCATAAAGAATATCGCCATGATTCCAGCAACTATTGAAACAGGAAGCCCCGTAACACCACTCGTGAAATACCCGACAAGCAAAATGCTTAATACGACCCAAGATAGCCGAAACATCTTACCATCTTTTACGGCCTCCTTCGGTTCTTTTAACTCTGATACGTTATAGTCTTTCGGGATGCTCTTCCGGAAGAATAAAAACAACACTAAAATACTCGCAACAAGTGAAAACAAATTGGGTACGATCATCCGGGATGCATATTCGACAAATCCGATGCCGAAAAAGTCGGCTGAAACGATATTAACCAAGTTACTCACAACTAATGGCAACGAAGTCGTATCCGCTATAAACCCGCTCGCAATGATGAATGGAAAAACCATCTTTTCACTGAATTTCAAATTTCGTACCATCGCTAGCACGATTGGAGTTAAAATAAGTGCTGCCCCATCGTTTGCGAACAAGGCTGCAACGATTGCACCTAAAATACTGACATAAACAAACATCCGAATACCGCTACCTTTGGCCAATCTCGCCATATGTAAAGCAGACCACTCAAAGAAACCGATTTCGTCTAAGATTAATGAGATGATAATGATGGCGACGAAGGCAAGAGTAGCATTCCAAACAATCCCCGTTACATCAAGTACATCTTGAAAATCCACGACTCCTACCAACAAAGCAACCAATGCACCTATACAAGCAGACCATCCGATTGATAAATTTTTAGGCTGCCAAATAACAAAAATAAGTGTAATTATGAAAATCAATGATGCGATAATAACTGAACCCAACGCGTTTTCTCCTCCTTATTGACAACAAACACGAAGCCCTTGTGCCTCTAACTCAGTAATTGATTCACTCTGCTCCGGAAGATGCTCAAGTACACTTTGAATAAACGGAAAATCTTCATGACGTTCGTTTATCGAAAAGAAAACCCATTGCCCTCTACGTTCTTCCTTAACTAATTCAATATCCCTTAGTTTTCGCAAGTGTTGGCTGATTGCCGGCTGACTCATGTTAAAGATTTCGACAAATTCACACACACAACATTCATGTGACTGGAGTAATTTCATCATCGTTAAACGAGTTTGATCTCCAAGCAATTTCAATAGCTGTGATGCTCTCTGCATATCAATCGTCACTTCCGTATTCATATGCACTCTCCACCTTTCCGGAATAATTATATAAGCATATGCTTATATAAGCAAGTGCAAGTTTTTTAAATTTCCTGTTCCACAAAAAAGGACCGCCATTAGACAGTCCTTTTAATAGGTACGTTGAATAGAGTATTGAATGATTCGCTCATTACCGGATGGTTATATATTTGATCCCTTAACAACGTATAAGGGGCATCCAAATCCATTGCAAGTTTCACAAGGTTAATCAATTCTGGTGACTCAGGACCAAACAGACTGGCACCTAAAATTTTTTTCGTTTTTTTATCGATGAAAACTTTAAATAATCCTCGAAGATCATTGATGACATGCGCGCGTGGATGGGATGCAACCAACATTTTCCCTTCAGCAAATTCATAACCCTTTTCTTCCGCTTCCTTAGCAGTTAGCCCTACTCGGGATAAAGGTGGGTCAATAAACATGGTATAAGGAATATTTTTACGGCTGTCGAGAGAATATCCTAAATCACCAAATAAATAATTCTCAACAATTCGGTAGTCATCCAAGGAAATATACGTAAATTGCATACCGCCTTTCACATCACCGAGAGCCCATACATTTCGCACCGTTGTTTCAAGATGCTCATTCACCTTTATAGCGCCATCCTCTGTAAGTTCAATTGACGTATTTTCAAGACCTAGATGCTCTATATTCGGTTTTCTACCTGTAGCAAGAAGCACTGCATTTGCATTTACAGTTTCGCCATTAGATAGAGACAACGACACCTCGTCTTCATTTACCTCTTTAATCTCCTGCGCTCTCGCTCCGAATATAAAACGAACGCCTTTTTCTGTCATTATCTTCTGAACTTCTGCAGCAATTTCACGATCTTCACGAGGCAGTAGTTCCTCTTCAGGTGTAATCACGGTGACTTCCGCTCCAAAGGTTCGATACATAGAGGCAAATTCCATCCCGATATAGCCTCCGCCTATTATCGCCAAGTGCTGTGGCAGTTTCTTACGATCCATCAAAGACGTACTTGTATAGACCTTGTTTGAAGTAAGGTCACCTTTTAACGGAGGAATATTGCTTATTGCACCTGTATTGATAAAAATATGTTCGGCAGTTAACACTTCTTTTTTTCCATCTATTTGTATCTCTACTTCTTTATTTGCAATGAACCTTGCTTCCGAATTGTAAATGGTGACATTTTCATTGTCAGCTAAACTTTTGTAGTTTTTCTCCCGTAGCTTTTCCACTACCCTATCTTTTCTTTCAATGGCGTCTGTATAGGGAATGCCTTTCAACCCATCATGGACAAGCACCTTTGTAGGGATGCATGCAATGTTAATACAAGTTCCTCCATACATATTTGGATCTTTTTCAATCATTGCTACGTTCCAATTTTCGTCTGCAAGCCGCCCAGCTAATGTTTTCCCCGCCTTGCCAAATCCTATAATGAGTGCGTCATAAGTTAGCATATACATTCTCCAATCTTTTTCGTGATGGTTCAAACAAGCCATCCAATAAAAAAATTAAATTCCTATTTACTATAACCTTTAATTTTACTACCAAAACACCTATCTCATAATGTCAAAAAGCGGCCCTAAAAAGTTAGACAAAACTTACTTTTTAGGGCCGCTACATTATTTACTTGAAACCGCAAGTCGTATCGCCATCCGTACTGCTGTTGCTGGATTCGCCGATTGGTTTACATCGCCTACAAAAAACAGATCCTTCTCAGGATAATAAAAAGCAAAGGAACCTGTTGAGCCCGAATGTCCAATCAATTCTCCCTTACCTATAAAAAACATTGTAAATCCACCTAATGGGATTCGCATATAGCCGCCGCCATATTGAATGGGATAAAAGCTGATTTGTAACTTCATATACTTCTCCAATTCGCGGAAGATTTCTTTATTAAATAAATCTCCTCCAAAAAATGCTTTAATAAAGACCATCATTTCGCGGGCAGTGGTAATCGCCCCTCCACTCGCACGACAACTTTTAATGTATTTCGGAAGGGAAAGCGCGTTATTTTTAAAATAAATACTGGGAATAAAATCATCCTCATCTATAACTAAATATGTTTTCTCAAGCCCCAAAGGTTCAAAAATGAAAGACGTAAAGACACCTTCCAATGAGGAATTCGCAACGGATTCAATAATCTGTCCAAGGATATAAAAGTTGATATCCGCATAATGTGATCGATTCATTGTGTTGGGTGCAAAGAGTGGTTTCATCTTTTTAGTCAATGCTATCAATTCATCAATTGTAATGTTCATATCTTCATGGAGTACACGTTTTCTAAGATTATTTTTACCTTCCTCAGATACATCCGGTAACCCACTTGTCTGAAACAACAAATGAGCGATTGTCAATTTCGCGGTATACTCCTGTCCTTTATAAAGATGGAGCCCATTAAGTTTTCCATTATCGAAAAAACGTGTCACTTTATCATCTAATGACAGTTTACCTTGCTCCAGCAATATTAAAATGCATGTAGTTGTAAACAACTTAGTGATACTTGCCATGAGTAATGGTGCATCTATGCTCTTGCCCCCATACTCATTTTTGTATGAAAAATCCCCATTTCTGTTTTGGATAAATAGAACAGACTCATGTATTTGCTTTGATTTCACTATTCGGCTAAATATCTTGTCGTATTGTTTAGTCACCATTAGTTCCTAACCTCCCTTCTTGCACACTATTGGATTATATTAGTTGATGCCTATTTGCATGCAGGGAAAAAGAAGGCTTCTCAAAAGTTCATCGAACTAATGGGAAACCTTCCTAAAAGCTAATTCTGTTAGTTTACCAATTCTTGGGCTGTACGACTTTTAAAGCGTCTCGTCCAATTTCTGAATCTGTGAGTTGGAGATTAAAAAAACATTGCCAAAAACATCGATTTTGTCTCCCTTTACACGTACAGCGCAATCTTTATTCGAAGCATAAATATCTATTTCTTCCGATAGGAATATCAGCAACCCATTTTTCGTTAATTGTCGTAGTTTCAAAATCCTGTTCCAATAAATTATCGCGTTCTTCTATTTGGCTATTCGATGATGCTGGACGGTATTTCTTTGTGATGGTAGATCGGATTCCTTCTGCCTTCATAATGCGCTGGACTCGTTTTAAGCTGACTGTGAAACCTTCCTTTTCAAGAAAGTGATGAATTTTAGGCGCGCCGTAGCGGCCTTTACTCTCCGCATGAATAATTTTTATGCGCTCTAAAATCGCTTCGTTTTCAATTTCAGACGAAGATTTTACTTTATGAAATGATTGATAATACGTGCTTCTTGGCATATCGAGCACTTCACACAAAACTTGAACAGGATGGTTTTCCTTTTCTAAATTGATGTGGTCAATAATCTCTTGGTCGGTCACTTTTTCGCGAATATGGTCATAGCCTTTTTTAGGATTTCTACCTCCTGTTGAAGACGAAGGTTTTCCTTTTGAATTTCCGCAATTTCAGCGGGTGTTAAGCCCCCACCATTTTCAATTGGGGAATGGGCTTTAATCCATTTATAGATTGTTACTTCAGATACACCATATTCACGGTTGAGATCACTCACAGATGTGCCAGATCTGTAGAGTTCGACGATTGTTTGTTTGAATTCCTGGTTATAACGTTTTTGTTTCATTCCGGACACGTCCTCTCTATTTATTAGGATAGAGACTTAACTTACTTGTGTCCATACATCTATACTAACTCCATGATCTTTAAGTAAAGCACCCGTTACTTTAATTAGAACTATTTCTTCCTTGTTTTTTAATTAACCGATATTGTATAAATCCTAAAATTCCACCAACAAACCCTACTATTACTTGAGGTACTCCAAATAAAAATTCATTATTGAATAATCGTACAACACCACCTAACCCTATTAAGACTGCACTGATACTCATCATTACTATTACAAATGGATCTACGTAAGATTTATTATTTTTATTCAATTTGTATCACTCTTTCATTATCTTCTGTACCTATCTTCTAAAGGTCAAATGGATTTCCCATTCTCTTTTTTCTTGAAAACCATATGTAAAACTATTAAAAGAATAATTCCACCACCTATTTGCATAGCACCTATTAAAATTGACAAAGTACTTTGTTCATAAAAAGTTAGTGTCAGAACACCATTACCAAAACCTAATATAGCAAGAAGCAACCATGCAAATTTTTGAACATTTTTATTAGCCAATGAGAGAAGCCTCCCTAATATTTACTAACTTGGTCTGATATGACTTTTTCTACGAATTCTTCAATAGTACCAATACATTTATGGACTTCTGAAAGATGGTTTTCAAGTTCGAGTGTAATGTCTAATTCAATTCCTTTTAGAGCGTTTCATCCAATTTCCGAATCTTTGAGTTCGAAATTAAAAAAACATTGCCAAAAACATCGATTTTGTCTCCCTTTACACGTACAGCGCAATCTTTGTTCGAAGCATAAATATGTATTTCTTCCGATAGGGGAGATAGTTCGCTTTGAACCAGTTCAATGTTATTTTCAAGGTCAAAATGAGACAGGACGGAAAAATTGTCAAGACCGATTCCCTCGTAAACAGAATTCATTACAACTTCATCTCCAAAGTTTTTCGAGCATAAAAATTTAGCGGACATGTTGATTGCTCCAGCGCTTGCTCCCATCACAACGGCGTTGCATTTTTTAATCAGATCCGATAATTCATACTCCATCAAAAAACTATTTTGATTAAGAATATTGCCACCCAATAAGAAAATGACTGAAGCGT
The DNA here is from genome assembly GCF_042658975.1 of Sporosarcina thermotolerans. NCBI lineage: Bacteria > Bacillati > Bacillota > Bacilli > Caryophanales > Caryophanaceae > Sporosarcina > Sporosarcina thermotolerans. The sequence continues at coordinate 29,930 of NZ_JBHSRM010000020.1, forward strand.
TTTGAATTATCGTTTGGGCATCTTCCTTCTGTACGCGATAATTAATTAAATGATATTCATCAAACATTATGCCGGCCTGGTCAAGCCACGAGCGTTCAGTACCACCATCATCTTCATAATTAGATGGATTCGAGCTAATCATAGCAAGCGATTTTCTATCAGTTATATCCTCCTGTATCACCCTACCTAAATTCTCTGGAAATAAATTATTAAACCAACCTAAATAATAGTGAATTTTCATAAGTACCTCCAAGCAAAGTGTCACTCATTTAGCAATAAAACACTCTCAAACTGGCCAGATTATTGATTTTCTTTCATCCATTTTTTCATTTCCTCAAAACGCTCGTCTATATGTTCTTTAATAAGCTTATAGAAGATAAATAATAATATCCAAATCACTATAATAGGTCCTAAAATTACAATCCAAGGTATTTGCATAACTACTTTTCCCCTTTCAGTTGAACAAGAAATAGAGCAGCTTAACAAACTAAACGATCTTCAAATAAAGTAATCTACTATGTACAGTCAATTTAAGCACTCCTTATGATAACTAAATTAGGAACGTTTATTCTTAGATGAACAACGTTAAACCTTTACGTCTTTAATATTTCGACAGTCTTTAAAATATACCTTCTTATTCAACTATCCTGCTCCTTTCGTATTAAAAGTCAGCCAGATATTGGTAATCGAGAAACAACTTGAAATGAGTAGTTCTTGATGAAGAGAATCCCCTCCAGAGCCGTGAAAAGGATTTAGAGGGGATTTGAAATGTTGAGCTGTATTTACGACCAATTAAGCTACCTAATCGCATGCAAACAGTTGTCCCATATAACAAAAAAGGATCGATTCATTAAACTACTGTTACCAATTCTACAGCTTCTACAATTAATGGAGTTCTAGCAGGTATACTGCCAGTGACACCATTAAAGGTCAATTCTGTTGCAGTTATTGTATACGAATCGCCCTCTTGTAGTACACCGTTTAAATAGAGGTTATAGTAACCATTCGTTACAACTGGAAAAGCAGTTGCAGCATTTCCACTGTCATCCAAAAATGCAGATGCAAGTACGGTTGTCCCATCGACGACAGGTAAAGTTGCTGCTAGTACATTGAAAAACCTTGTCGAAATGCCTGTGACGTTCACATTAATATTAATAAGGGAAAGCGCCATTTGATTCACCTCCTATCTTCTCCATAATAGTAAATGCGAGATATTGAGAAATGTCAGGGCTGTCCAAATGGTTTTTTGGTGCCTGTGCGAACTGTTCAGCAAAAAACTACAATTGCAAAGGTAAAAGGAAACAAGGAACAGAGCAACGAAAAATGTTGTATGATTATTCGTCCGCAAGAGATGAAGTTCGAAAGTCATTCGAACGATTCGAGAAGGAAGCGCAAAAGTCTAAATAGCATCGGTTTCATGAGGAGACTGTAAAAGAATGGTATTCGCGTATGCGGTGGGAGAAAAACGAACACATCATGTCGACTTACAATGCTATTCGATATGGTTCACATACGCCTTCGGAGAGTGAGCAAAACAATTTTATGATGGGACTTGAAAATATAAAAAGAAGTTATTTTAGAAAAAAGGGTAGGGAATTTTAATAACGGGTTCGGTTGATAGGGAGAAAATCGCAATTAACAAAGTAAATAACAGGTTAATCAGCATATATTTCAACAGTGAAATATCTATATAAAAAACAAATAAAAACGCTCAAATTGAGTGTTTTTTGGTGAAATATTTTACTGTCCTTATTGAACTAAACCCGTTGAAGTAGAATCTTTCACAATCTCTAGATTTATTTTGTATATTTTATCAATCCTTTTATATTCAAAGTATAAGTAATTATTTACTAGCTCTTCTTTTATGTACAATACCATTTATTAATAATACAATCATCAATATTATAGACATATTAAATGTTGTTTTGGAAATTTCTGTATTTACAAAAAGGGCTGTAAAGTTATTTAATAAGATAACAGCACAGATAATAAACGATAGATTAGCAATAGAATTATTGTTCATATGTCTACACGCTCCATATCTTTTGATTTGGATTATTGTACAATATTAAAAGAAAAAGAGTCATCAAATCAATCTTTTAATTTTCGGTAGTTTCATTTGAAGGAGCTTTACTAATAAGATTCAACGTACTTCTTACGAATTCATCAAATTGGTCTTCTTCCTCAAAAAATGGATAATGATTGCTATGTTCGAATGAAGTGAATGTCGCGTTCGGAAGGCATTCCGCTATTTCAATGCCGAATTTATGCGGGCATTGTGCATCATGCTTGCCTGCATATACAAAAGCCGGCACGAAAACACTCTTCAACTCTTCCCTGACATCATACGTCTTGCAGTCCACTTTCCTGAAATACGTCAATCGATCCCCAACTGTCTTGCCGCTATTTGGCTTCTTAAAAGCCGACTCCATTTTCTCCTCAGAATGAAAAGACATCAAATTCCATTCACGGCCTAAAGCTTTTCTTTCCTCCAATGACACGTCTGGTGTATCCATTCGATTCATTATTTCAATAATCCGTTCGAAGTTCGGGTTTTCATGGCAATAAATACTGCCTGGATCTGCACTATATTCAACACTTGCTGCAGCTCCACCAGCAATGATTTTCGTTAATGATTCCTCTCTCATCACAGCATACACAAGAGCTAACATGCCCCCTGTCGAATGTCCCGCAAAGCCCCATTTTGGTAAGTTTAGTCCTTCCCGTATCGCTTCCAAGTCCAATACGGATTCTTTCATGCTATATTGCTCTTCTGTTTGCGCACCTATCGATTTCCCGGTCCCTCGCAAATTGATGAGGTAGACATGATGATGTTCCGTGAATGGATTTGCGAACGCATTTCCCCGTTCATCGAATTCACTGTATAGATGAGTGACGGCTAACGGCTCTCCTTCCCCTTTTTCAAAAACCTCGAAACTTCCTCGTGCTGTTTCGATAAAACGTTGTACCCACATATCCAAGCCCCCCATGTTTTGTTATTTTCTATAATTAACGCTACGGTTTATAAAAGAATCAAAGAAAGGACTAAGCTTTTGATTTGCTTAGCCGTGATTCTTAATTTAACAACCTTTTTGAGCATTCCCGTAAAACGGGTTGTTAAATTTATAGTTAATATCTTCTTTAGTAATCTGTACCCCTACCGATTGAAAAGCATTTACGGCATCTTCGTAACCGCGTTCAATATGCTCAACACCGGTAATGTAGGTAGTACCTTCTGCAACCATTCCCGCAAGGATCAATGAAATACCAGCACGAATATCTGAAGCAGAAACGGTAGTACCTATCAGATTGCTTTTTCCTTTAACAAAAGCAACTCCTGATCGCACTCGAATGTCCGCTCCCATTTTTCTCAGTTGACCGACATGCTGAAAACGATTCGGATAGATTTTTTCCGCTACAATACTTTTCCCTGAAGCTTGAGTAAATAAGGTTGTCATTGGTTGCTGTAAATCTGTTGCAAAACTTGGGTACATACCCGTTCGAATTCGTGACGCAAAGAGTTTTCCTGTTGAACTTGCAGTAACGGAGTTATCCCGAACATCAATCTCCAATCCGATTTCTTCGAGCTTCGCAATGCAGGATCCAAGATGCTCCGGGATGACATCTGTCACCGTTACACTCCCCCCTGCTACACCAGCGGCAATTAAGAATGAACCCGCTATTAGCCGATCCGGAATTACACGATGGGTTCCACCAGTTAACTGATTTACACCAATGATACGAATCGTATCCGTTCCAGCCCCACTTATATTCGCACCAATTGTTTTTAGAAAAATTGCTGTATCAATTACCTCTGGATCACGCGCAGCATTTAACAGCACCGTCTTACCTTTTGCCCTTACAGCAGCTAACATTGCATTTATCGTTGCACCAGAAGTAATCGTATCAAAATAAATAGTTGCACCATGCAATTCCTTAGCCTCAACTTCATAGTAGTCTTTATGATACGTAAACTTAGCCCCCATCATTTCTAAAGCCTTTATATGCTGATCGATTGGCCGGCTGACGAAATTATCACCACCAGGATACCCTACTGACACTTTTCCGTATTTCGCAAGTAATGCACCTACAAAATAATAAGCAGTCCTGAATGAAGAAGACTTTTCGGAATCGAAATCGGTTGAAGATATCGACCTCGGATCAATGGAAACATCCCCAGTTAGATCACGTTTAATTGTCAGTCCAACTTCTTCTCCCATTTCACAAATTACGCGGAAATCAGCTATATTTGGTATGCCTTTAAAGGTTATCGTTTCATCAGAAAGACAAGCTGCTGCAAGTAGAGCCAATGAGCTATTTTTGGAACCTGGAATTTGTACAACACCGTTTATGTTCGGTGAATAATCCACACGAATCGCTTTCAATCTTTTCACTCCTTATCTAACAATTCACCTTCTACTATAATATCAAGTAAAAGCCTAAATTGCAGTTAATTTACGAATTTAAAATATATATAAAATACTTCTTAGGAATAAGGTTAGTATATTTATTGAATCGTCCTACTTGTCCCTAAAAAAGAAGCATAAATCCTCCATACCGGAAAATTCATGCTTCTTTTTCGCGTAAAAAACATTTTTTGTTTTTTAGTTAAACCTTTTCAAATTCACCCCGAACTACTCGACTCATATCAATAACCTTAATCATCTCATTATATAGTTCTTCAATTCGATAATCAGAGTCGACTTTCTCCATAACGATATCATGATGATGTTTATTATTGAACGTAGATACTGAGCACATCAAAATTTCATTTTCCTGCAGTTCCACCGATGACCCTATCCCTTTACAACCGTACATTGCATTAATAAAAGTGCTTTGGTAAGTATCATCTTCAATCGCACCATATTCTTTATAAATAATAGATGCCTTTTTATTAATTTCTATAAACCGATCCTTTTTCTGTTTTAAGACTGGATATAAATATAACACATTGTACATAAAATCCCCCTTTGTTCCATAGTTGCTGGATAGTTACTTAATGAATTAGTGAAGGGTACCAGGTTCTAAAACAATTCGAAATTCAACTATAACCTATTTTGTAACACTTAAAATAAAACTATTTTAAGTATATCTTCTCTCGAAAATAAAATTAAGTATATCTTTGCTATAGAGAAAAGACATCAGAAATCATAGTCAAAATAACTTTCCACGAATTTAGACATGCGGTTTTTGTCATTTAGCTCACCAATTTTGTCCAAATCAAAATCATAGAAATACAAATACGCGATGCGTTGATGTTCATCGGAAGTGCCAACCATCCCGAAGGATTTCGGATAACCATTTCCCTCCAACACTCGGAATACATAGCTGTTAAGTGAGAACTCAACATTCGGATTACTATTATCACCGCTTGTTTCAGACGCGGCTTTTTGGTTGGAGATAATATAGTCTTCTTCAAGTTTCCCTTTTTCGCTTTCATAGGTTTGCATGTCATATTCGACCACAAGTGCTACCGAATTGGCTTCGAAGAGGAATATCTTTTTTTGCGTATGTCGGTAATCGATGTCCCTGTATGCTGGCAACTCGTCAAGAGCGGGCATCACGTCTTTAGCTTCCGCGTCCATTGCGGTACCCGTGTTCAGATACTCTTCGATATCCGTACTTGTCTTGCTGCAGCCCGTCAGTAGGAGTACAATGGTCATCATTACCGAGAGTTTAATAAGCAAAACTTGTTGTCGTTTCAAGAAAACCCACTTCTTATGTGTAATTAAGGTATATGTATGCATAACTATTATTCCCCTTCAATACGTACTTCTCACAAATTCATTCCTCCAATGATACCCAAGCCTTCCGCTTTTTTTTAACTGAACCTACATGTGTTTACCCTTGAGCAAATTATCGGGTATATAGAGACATCTGTTAATTAGGGCGTTATAGAGATAAAGAAGTTGCAATCAAAAAGTAACAATGCAATATTAACTATGTATTGTTTGTGCGCTCTGGGGCATTAAATAAATTGACTGTCTTCCATGCGTGTGTACCAAGCAAAAAAACAGTTCAAATCATTTTTCTTAATGATTTGAACTGGTTTTGTAGTTTTCTTTCATCGAAGCTTCTTTATTTTAGACAGTGTCATGGTCCAAGCCACTACTGCTTTTCCGTTAAAATCATTTCTCTACTTTCGGAGTCCATTCTTCCACCTCAAGATAAATACTCATAAGCCCCTCTTACTAAATCTAATATTTCCTACATGTCCATTGAAAGTAGATATTCCAAGAAGTTAAACAATTTTCTAATGTGCATGATGCTAGGTATACAATTAAGGATTAACTCCTATACCACTTGGACTTGTGCCAACTGGAATTGTAGCTACGATTGAAAAAGTAATTCCGTTAATTACGGAGACACTATTAGTTCCCGCAATCGCTACATAAATTGCGTTAGTCAAAGGATTTGTTGCAACACCAACTGGAAGACTACCAACTGGTACAGTAGCTATTACTGTATTTGAAGCCCCGTCAATAACAGAGACAGTGTTAGAGAGTATGTTTGTAACATAAATTCTATCTGTAGTAGAATTCACACTAATATTAAGCGGACCTGGGTCTACTGCAACAGTGGTTACGACCGTATTTGAAGTCCCGTCAATAACAGAGACATTACTATTAGCATTGTTTGCCACGTAAATTGCGTTGGTTGAAAGGTTCACTGCAACACCAATTGGATCTGATCCTACTCCAACCGTACTTATGACCGTATTTGAGATCCCGTCAATAACAGAGACATTGTTACTACCACTGTTTACAACGTAAATTCGGTTCGTGATCGGATTCACAGCGACTCCAACTGGATTTGTGTTTACCGGAATAGTAGCTATGACTGTATTTGTAATCCCGTCAATAACAGAGACAGTTTCACTAACACTGTTGGTTGCGTAAATTCTGTTGGTTAAAAGATTCACAGCGACACCAAATGGACCTGAGTCTACTGGAACGGTAGCTACGACTGTATTTGAAGTCCCGTCAATAACAGAGACACTATCACTACCACTGTCTGCCGTGTAAATTCGGTTCGTGATAGGATTCACTGCGACTCCTGATGGACCTGCCCCTACTGGAACAGTTGCTATGACTGTACTTGTAAATCCGTCAATAACGTAGACATCGTTGCTGCCTTGGTTTGCTACATAAATTCGGTTAACAGAAGTAGGAATAGTAGCCCCCGAAGGTCCTGTAGGTCCTGTAGGTCCAGCAGGTCCTATTGGTCCAGGTGGTCCGGGAGGTCCAGAGGGACAGCTGGAAACTTTAAACGTAGGATAGCATCTTATTATCCTTTTTTCACATGACAAATTTGACACCTCCTTTATCATTCTAAAAATATTATATGTTTTCAATCACATATTTGGTTGGACAAAAAAGAGGCTTATTCTGTGTATTCCTTGTGCTGATAATCGCCCAATTGGAGAATTACTTATTAAAAAGACGGCTCATGCACTTCTATCTGAACTGCTTTGCGAGCATATTGATCATGATATTTCCGAGTTAAATCATCTTGCTGCGCTACAACGCTTCGCAAAGACGACCCGTGACAATCGTTTGCTTTTAGAGAACGGCGACATGAATTGGAGAGGGATTACGTTCCAACTTCGGCCGGTGGTTTCAGTAGATTCTGTACATAGTAAACTTATTTACAGGGATAGTGCGACATTTTTATAAATCACTTTTTTTCCTGTACTTTATGAATAGACTTCTACGCTGAGTTCAAAAAACCGACTCCAATCATTTTCCCTATATGACTGGAGTCGGTTTTATAGCTTTCGTTATACACCTCAGGTAATAAACAATCCAATGGATGATAAAACAATAATTTTGGTAAAAAAGAGGACCTCCCTAAAATGCAGGGATTGTCCTCTCAGAGCTTGGGTTATGCTTGGTGCGACAAAAAGCGAAGGAATTCGATCAATCGAATTATTTTCTGAAAATTAAAATTTTATCTATATCAAAATATTCATACCACAAGGCGAATAAACTAGTAAGAACAAAATAATGGCTTGCAAATAACAGGAAGAATTAAAGCTGAAATTCGTGATATAACATTATGAATGAACAACAGGAAGTCAGTCAGTTACGAATGCTAATGGTTACTTGGCACTGCAATTAACTAATTCTGCAGGCTGAACCACTAGCGAGTCGAAATCCTCATCTAAAGGAGGTGATAGTTATGGTTGAGATAATCCTACCGAATTTCCAGTGTACTTCTCAATCTATTACAGCAGCTCAAAACGGGAATTATTATGAATTAACAACAGGAAGTCAGGCAATTACGGATGCAAATGGATACTTGGCACTGCAATTAACTAATCCCGCTGGGTCAGGCAAAACCGTATATATAAATACTGTTCAAGCTACGTCTTCTGTAGCCACAATTATAAGTACCTATAAGAATGCGACTCTTAATATAACTGGTACGCCTGCGATCCCCCACAACACCAATTGGGCATATTCTGACGCGAGTGTAGTTACTGGTCGCTGGGTCGCACAAACTTCTGATCCAACGTCCGGAGGTGTGCTATTACAACAGATTAACCAAATTGGAGGTGCAACGGAGTATAATCTCGAAGGACTGCGAGTCATCCCAAGCCTCACAACAAATCAGACTTATTACATTTTGTTGCAGAATACTGCAGCGAATTCTAATCTGTCAATTAATGTGGAGTGGTGGGAATCTTAAAGTTAAAGAGAAACATGCTGACGTTTGTCTACCGGACTTTCTAAAGTAATTTATTCTTCGGAGGCGATTTGATGATCGTTCAAAATCCAAATTCAGGGGTTGCAGTTGATATACCTCTGTCTGCTTTCAATGACTTGCGAACCATTGACCTTCTTCCAGTAGCTGGATGGCAATTTAACTATAACATCAACAGCGATTTGATAAATACGACATTAACTGGAAGCGGTTCAGCAACAGCATCGAATGCCAAGGGTGTACTCCAAACTGGCGCTACTGCAAACTCTTCGGCAACCATTCAGACAGTTAAAGCTGTCCGCCATATACCGGGCTTGGGGAAAACAATTCGTTTTACTGGCATCTTTACTGCTGGCGTTCCTAACAGTACACAAGTTATTGGAATTGGAGATAGTACCGATGGTTATTTCTTCGGCTATAATGGAGCAAGTTTTGGGGTATTGAGAAGGCAAAACGGAGTCGACAATTGGATTTCGCAGTCTTCGTGGAATTATGACGCGATGACTGGTTCAGGTCCGAGCAAAATGACGCTTAATCCAACTTTAGGGAATGTCTATGAAATTCGCTTTCAATGGCTTGGATTTGGAGTCATTACCTTTTGGGTCTACAATTCTGTTTCAGGAGCAGCATCGTTAGTCCATACTATTCAATATCCAAATACCGCTACCGTTCCGTCTACCTACAATCCAACACTTCCACTCATAGCGCAAGTGAAAAACACAGCAAACACGAGTAATCTAACCCTTCAAACATCATCAGCAATGGGGTTCGTTGAAGGAAATGGAAATACCAATGCCATGGTGACACGCAATTCATTTTCAAATGCGAAAACAGGAATCTCAACAACTCCAACCAGCATATTTACGCTACTAAATAAAAATACGTTTCAAGGTAAAACAAATCGGATTCGGATCCAGTTTGATTATGTGTCACTTCAGACAGACTCGGGGGGAAATGCACCTGCGACATGCCGTTTGGTGAAGAATGGTACACTCGGAGGGGCACCGGTATTTAACGATATTTCTACAAATACGAGTGTCATGGCAGTGGATACCTCTGGCACAACGGTTACGGGTGGTTCCAACGTGTTGACATTTGGGATTAATACAAGGGACTCAGTTCGTGAAATTTTAACGGATTTAGACATTCAACTAGAACCTGGAAGTACGTTCTCATTAGTTTGTTTTTCCTCTAGCGGAAGTCAGAATTTCAATATCGCTGCATCATGGAAAGAATTATGGTGAACCTTCCAAAAAGCGCTCCAATCATTTTGCTTTAATGATTGGAGCGCTTTTTTGTAGTGTTCACTATATGGAGATACCCTTTTGCAACACAGATCGGTGGGAGTCGTCCATGATTATGCCTTCTCTATTTATCTTTATCTTTATCTTTATCTTTTTCCCGTTTCTTCTTTTCTTTCTCTTTTTTCTTCTCCTCTTTTCCCTTTCCTTCTCTTTCTTTTTCCGTTCTTTCTCTCTTTCCTTCTTGTCCTTCTTCTCTCTCTTTTTCTGTTCCTTCTCTTTATTCTTTTCCTGTTTCCTCTTCTCTTCTGCTTTTTTCTGTTCTTCCTTCTTCAACTTCTCTTTCTGTTCTTCGAGCTCTTTTTGCTTTTTCGCGATTAATGGTAATTCGAATTTCTTTGTAGGTAATTCACTGATCGACCTTGATAGGACTTGCCCGAAAATTGGTGGCACTGTGAAACTACTAGTTGATGTTAAGTAATGTTCGGCATCCGTTTTATCATAGCCTAACCAAACAGCACCCACGATGTCTAGTGTATATCCGACGAACCAATGGTAAGAGATGACCGCTTCAATCAACTCTTTTGGAATTTGATCAGACGAACTCCTTCAATGTTGGAATTCGAAATTTCACTAACGACCTCTCCGTTTTGATCGTAAATAAACGTCGGTCTCGGTTCAGGTACTTCTAGTTTACTCACATCACTTGATGCAATTAAATGATTCAACACTACTAGTCCGCTAATAACCACGACTAGCATGATGACTAATGTATTCGGATTGGCTTTTTTACGTTGGACCATTTCTTTCGTATAGTTAATCTTCTCTGTTGCTGCTTATGTTCCATTCTTCCCAAATGAATTCCACACTTTTCATTGCCTTTCGAACTTTCAAGTTTAGCATACCTGAAAACAGAAACCTACAGTCTAATTCCCCCTGGGAGCGATGAAAAAACCACTTTTGCGTAAGCACAAAGTGGTTTTTGGCAAATGAAAAATATCTCATTATTCCCACGAATAACACTCAATGAAAACCAAATAAAAAAGGAGCCAACCAAATACTGACATGATTGGCTTCTAATTAAGGCAGCCTATCCCCATGCTCCGCTCCTAACGCTTCGCTTTTAGAAACTGCTATTTCGGCAGGAGTAATCGTTTGGATGCCTGGTACCCAACCAATTGTCCCTTAACAACGCTGTCGCTACTGCAACTGCCTGATTAGTAAAGCTAGGTAACTTTAATTAAAACTTATAATTTAACGAAAATGAAACTTTGACTCTTGCTGTTCCTAGTCCCGCTCCAACAATTCCGATCGAATTAATATCATTCATCGTGATGGATCGGGCTTCACCTGGTCCGATAACAAAGCCGCCGACTGGAGCTCCATTTACAGTGAGAGCTGCAGTAGGTGAAGCTCCAATAATACCATTGTTTTCTACCATGATTGTTCCATTTATGATATAAGAAGTAACATCACTCCAAATGACTAAAGGGTCACCACCAGTGTCATCTAAAACAATATTAAAACATACGGAATCATTTACGACCCCCAAATCGTCACTACCACAACTTCCTAATTGCGCCAAAATATTTCCTCCTAACTTTTTTATCATGTACTTATGTTCTTGGGTTACCTGGTACCCATCACTTGTCCCATAATTAATCTGTCGTTGCCGCAACTGCCTAATTAGTCAAGCTATTAAACATTAATCAAAACTTATAATTTAAAGAAAATGAAACTTTGACTCTTGCTGTTCCTGTTCCAGCTCCAATGATTCCGATCGAACCAATATCATTCATAGTGATGGATCTGGCCTCACCTGGTCCGACAAGAAAGCCTCCGACTGCGACTCCATTTACAACGAGACTTGCAGTAGGTGAAGCTCCGATTATGCCATCGTTTTCTACCATGATTGTTCCATTTATAATAAAAGAAGTAGCATCATCCCAAATGGGTAAAGCGACACCACCCGTGTCTTCTAAAAGAATCGTAAAACATACGGCGTCATTTACAACTCCCAACTGGTCGCTACAACAACTTCCTAATTGCGCCAATATATTTCCTCCTAACTTTATTTAATTGTATTTATGTTGTTATATTATGTGAAATTGTCTTCATAGCTTGGACTTTTGTATTTTTTCTTTTTGATTGTCGTTAGCTTAATATTTGAACCTTTCGGCTTCTCCGTTCGTAAAATAAGAGAACTACACTTTTCTAGCTAAGGAATAGATAATATGACGGATAAATTTTGCGTACAGGTCCCTAAAGTATATGATTGGGTCACAAAAGAAGTTGAATTTCAGACATGCTTAAGTTTGCTAGAATGCTATACGATTACAGACCAAATCTGCAATAATTTCACGTTAGAATGCTCTTCTGATATAACAAGCCTATGGGTAGCTAATGGTGACAATCATCCACGTGCTGGCACAATCTCTGTTTCCTTTAATGAAGGATGTGGAGATGAGCTTGCCGTATTCGTTAACGGTAACTTGGCCTTTTCAGTTGGAAAAGGAAAAACGAGGGTACAAACTGTTGAATCCTTGCGGTCAGTAGAAGTGAGTTGTTCAAATGGAAGAGGCATTTGTAGGGGTGAATACGCCTTGAGTATTCACAATAAATTCCAACATACTTGTCTTCCTGACCCAAGCGAAAGCATAGAGTGTTATTTGTCCGATCCAGGCGGAAACAGAATCTGTCCTTTATTACCCGATGCAATTGAATGTGTTGAAATTCCTCAAGCAAACGGTAGACAGAATAAAAATGTTGTAATGCCAAATGGGCAAATTGTTACCTATCAAAAAATTAATATACTCAAAAAAGGCTGCATTGGCGTCGAATATAAGAGAAATGGGAAGTTATGCAAGAGGTTAGTGCCGTTCGAGTTCACAGAGGAATTGTTAATATGTGCTCCTACAGGTACAAGGGTGAAATGTGACATCATTGCTTTTGATTGTATGGCTATGATACTCGAAAATGATTCGTGCACTTGGATCGAGGTGTTTATCCATGTGGGGCAATGCATACAAAGTCAAGCAGACGTTACCGTTGCTTTAGAAGGTAAGTTTTGCAGCCCTAGAATAGATTTAAGTTCTAGTAGATGTTAAGGAGGTTTAAATGAAGACCATGAAATTTAAATGTACCAGGCACCCGGTTGACTCTAAGTCATTTGGGTGCCAGGTACTTTTGATTCTTTTTTGGACAAGAATTAGTTGTTTCTCGCCTCAGATATTTTCGTAACATACTGGTGCGCTAAGTTAGTAAGCTTGTCCCATTCATAGTTGGAGTCTTAGACAGATCTAATCTGAACTAATCTCCAACAAAACTATTAACGATCCAACTTCTTAATATCCTCAATCAGTTTTTCAACATGTTCCTTTTTTGTAGCCCAACTCGTACAAAATCTCACAACACTTTGCGTATCATCAACTTTTTCCCAAAAGGAAAAAGAATAGTTCTTGCTCAATTCACTCAACACATCATTCGGTAAAATGGGAAACTGTTGATTTGTCTTGGAATCATATCTTAATGAATAGCCTTTTTCAACAAACGCCTCCCGAATCATCATCGCCAAGTCCACCGCATGCCTGGAAATTTCAAAGTATAAGCCATCTTCAAACAAGGTTTCAAACTGAATCCCTAATAATCTTCCCTTGGCTAACAACCCGCCTTTTTGTTTGATCATATACCGAAAGTCTTTTTTAAGGTCATCATTTGTGATAACAACAGCTTCTCCAAACAATGCTCCGAGTTTCGTTCCACCGATATAGAACACATCACAAAGTCTTGCGATATCCGCTAAAGTTAGGTCGTTGTCTTTTGCAGCCAGGCCATACCCTAATCGAGCTCCATCCATAAATAAAGGAAAACCACATTCCCGGCAAACTTTGCTCAATTCCTCCAATTCGGATTTACTGTATGTCGTCCCATTTTCGGAAGGGTGAGATATGTAAACCAAACCAGGCTGTACCATATGTTCATGAGTGACATCGTTCCAATGGGCATCATATAATTCTTTTACTTGTCTCGCAGTAATTTTCCCATCATCACTCGGCAAAGTAAGCACTTTATGTCCAGAAGCTTCAATTGCTCCCGATTCATGTCCCGCAATATGGCCCGTAATTGCAGAAACTGCTCCTTGATGCGGGCGCAATATGGATGAAATAATCGTAGTATTTGCTTGTGTTCCTCCAACTAAAAAGTGTACATCTGCATTCTCCATATCACACGCTTTTCTAATATAACCCCTGGCCCTTTCACAAAATTCATCCATACCATATCCAGGCGTCTGTACTTCATTGGTTTTTAGTAGTCGATTCAGTATTTGTTCATGTGCACCTTCTAAATAATCACTTTCGAAACGTATCATTTATCATCCATCCACCCTTGCAGTAATTTTGAACCTATTTTTAAGTATATCTTGTCCTGAAAATAAAATTAAGTATATCTTTGCCAGAGAGACAAAGATATACTTAACGACACACTTTACGGAAAGAAAGGCTGTCCGGATAAGTCATTTTCATCGACTTTCTGGGCAGCACTTTCAATTTAAGCACCTCTTCAATAATTATTGGACATACATCGACAAGCGTACAAGCAAATACAAATTATTTGAGTAAGTTACTAGTAAACGTGAAAAAAGAAGGTGTTTTTTTGAGTACACGTAAAAATAAATGTTCTTGCCGCTGTTGTAAAAAGTGCAAACATTACAAGCCATGCGCTGTTATTCCATTATCAAAAGCACTCAAAGCAGTAGATAGTAGTCAAATACAGCGAGTTATGTCTTTTGCTTATGTAGCAAATAACGATGATGGTACAGTCACGGTAATAAATACGGCTACCAACACGGTCATCGGTTTCCCGATTTCTGTTGGGAGATCCCCTCAAAGTATCGCGATTACGCCCGATGGTGCGCGTGCGTATGTAACAAATGCCGGTGATGATACAGTCTCCGTAATAAATACGGCTACCAACACAGTCATCGGTTCCCCGATTTCTGTTGGGAATCTCCCTATAGGGATCGCGATTACGCCCGATGGTACGCGTGTGTATGTAACAAATGGCTTTGATAATACAGTCTCCGTAATAAATACGGCCACCAACACGGTCATCGGTTCCCCGATTTCTGTTGGGAATTTCCCTCAAGGGATTGCGATTACGCCCAATGGTACGCGTGCTTATGTAGCAAATGCAGGTGATGATACAGTCTCCGTAATAAATACGGCTACCAACACGGTCATCGGTTTCCCCATTTCTGTTGGAAATGCCCCTCAATTTATCGCAATTACGCCCGATAGTGCACGTGTGTATGTAACAATTGGCGGTTTTAATACAGTCACCGTAATAGATACGGCCACCAACACAGTCAACGGGCCCCCGATTATTGTTGGGGATTTCCCTGTAGGGATTGCGATTACGCCCGATAGTGCGCGTGCGTATGTAGCAAATGCCGGTGATGTCACAGTCTCCGTAATAAATACGGCCACCAACACAGTCATCGGTTCCCCGATAACTGTTGGGGGTGGCCCTTATGGGATTGCGTTTACGTCCGATGGTACGCGTGCGTATGTAACAAATGAAGGTCATAATACAGTCTCCGTAATAAATACCGCCACCAACACAGTCATCGGTTCCCCGATTTCTGTCGGGAATGACCCTAGAGGGATCGCAATTACACCCATTATCATTTAAATAGAGTTTCTTTTGATATTATAAATCTATCAAGTAAGGATCTCATTGAAAAAAGAAGATATTATCACTTTGATTCAAATAGAAGTAGCGAAAATCCACAAGCAACTGCATAAAGCCAACCGGGAAATTTACGGTTGACTTTTTCATTTATTAAATTACTGCCTTGCTTCTTGAACTAAAGCACCGTTGGTAAACTATCCAGCCTTTGATGCGTTTGTTGAAGGTGTATCATTTCACAATAAATCGATGAAATCCACTTGATATTTCGGACGGAAAACAGACTACCGAAATGATGGTCTTGTTAAACTAACGAACCCGGTAGTCATAACCTCATGAATCATACCTACTTCAAAGAGCCTGCCCTACAGCCGTAATTTTGCAAGTTGAAATTGCAAATATAGGATTCATTGTATCTATTGGTAAAGTACCTAACACTATACCAAGTCCTGTTTGTTCCACGGTAAAATTCATTGCAGTAGAACCGTTACTTACCAATATATTCACTGTTGCACCGACAAGTGTATTCAGCAATTGTCTCATTGGTCGTTCACGACAATCACATTCACACCCGGAATCAACAGGTGGCAACAAGCTAATAGGAGGTCCTGGTGGTAAAAAACCTACCCCTATAACATCAGAAATATTTACCGTATAGATTGACACTCCATCTGTCACTGTAACTAAAAAATCATTCACGTTAGTAATTGTGACTAGAAAAAAGAATGGAGGTGTATTTGGTGCGTCTGCAATCGTGGCAAGAATGACAGTTTGCCCAATAAGTTGTTGTAAGACGGACTGCATAGGAGTAACACAACAGTCACAAAGACACGAAGAAGTCGGTAGCGGAGCACAACAAGCATCAAATGCGGTGTACTTTACCGGCGGACAACACTCACTAGGCTTTATTCTACTAATTACCTTTTTTTCTGACATAATTCCCCTCCAATCGTTTCTTATTAGAATATGCTCTTAAGAAATATGAGATTGGATTTAGACCTACTCTGCCTTTTGAGCAAACCGTTTAAAATAGTCGTGACCGGATAAATCACGCCTGTCTGTGACAGGAACGTCTGATGAGGCATTTGCAGCAATTCAGAGATTCGGTGCCTGTCCAACACACATTTATGACAATTCATTATGTTTATATAAGCGCACAAGTAAACCTCCCGGATGTTGATATGGTTGGCTTCTACATTTTTTTCAACATGCTGCTCAAACATAAATTATTGAACACACATCGACAAGAGTACAAGCAGATACTAATAATTTGAGTAAGTTACTAGTAAACGAGAAAACATCCGTTGTAAATCATGTAGTATTCTAATATCAAAAATACTAATAGAAATAGATATTTCTATAATACCTCTACTAGCATTTTCACCGAAGCGTTTTATTAATACGTTTAGTGAGGCATCGGGTTCTCAAGAAAGCGTAAAAGCTTATAGCAGACAAGCAAAAAAAGATTATTAAAATATGGTATTAGTAAACATAAGAAGGGAGGTATTTCATTGAATCCTTGTAAAAAAAATAAATTTGGAAGTTGATGCAATACTCCCGAAAATAATTGCTGATATAGTAGCTGTGATATTGAAAATAATACGGAATTTAATATTTTTATTCTGTAGATAAAACATAATAATCGGAAAAGAAATGCTGGCAATAACTAATAAAATCTTCAAAAGGTCACTCCTTTCGTACGTATAACTAATTATCACCTGAAATACAGGCGGCTAAACGAAGGAGAAATATTACTTAACAAGTAGAGAAGATGTTGTGATTTAATTACGGATAAATTGGAAGTTGCGTAGTTCGACCAATAGTGAAGATAAAGGAGTTGATAAATTTGTCATGTGAAATATGGAAAATTAGATACTATCCTCCGTTTAGAGCTTCCAACGGTCCTCTTTCTAATCCATCTGGACAACCGGGAGACCCTGGATCAGGCATTAGCCCGGATATTACCCCAGTTTATGGTTCACTGTATTCTAATGCTAGTTATTCTGCTGCAAGTGGTGCAAACGTTTTTTTTGACACGACTGGGCCCTCTAAAGGAATAACGTTAAATACCGCCGATGATTCGATTACCATAAATAGCTCAGGTGTATATGCAATTTCGTTTTCAATTATCATTAATGCAAGTGAGGTTGAAGGAGCAACGAACTCAATTGATTTTATGCTCTCTATAAACGGGACTCCTATCACAAATTATTTACTCTCACATCAAACTCTCATTGCTTTTAAAAATGAAATCGATACATTATCAAGAACAGACCAATTCATGTTAAATCAAGGTGATGTTATACGAGTTTCCATAGGTTCTGTAAATGGGACATTTTCATACAATAATGCTGCATTGGTTATAACAAAGGCTGGATAGTTTCCGAAAACCAATAAGGGGAAGATTTAGAGGTTGTAGATTTAGAAGGAAATAACGTTGGTATCGATGAGATCAAGATAGGAGATATTATTTATCTTGATTTTAATTTCCCAAATAGAAAAGACGAGTTTAAAGGTGGAGAAGCTACAATTGAGACTGAAATGCTTATTGTAGAAAAAATTATGCGATAAATAAATCGTAGCTTATCTTTGACTAAACGGAATAGAGTGATGGGTTCTGATTGTGTTGATGCAAAAAAGAAGCATGTCCTCTCTGCCTGGAGAGAACATGCTTTTTCTACTGGGATAGATCATTCGTCTTTAGTGTAGTTATACTGAGAAGGATCGACAGGAGTATACCCTTTCGGTGTATAAAATCTCAATAAGTCGCCATTCACGACTTTATCGGAAAGCTCCAATTTATAATCCACTTCTTTTTTCAAATTGTAAAGGTACCTGTGCAAGAAACATTCATGATAATTCAACCAATTTGTATAAAAATTCATTCCCACCGCATATAAAATGGCTGTTTTTTGAATTTTTATACATTTGTAGTGAATTTATTGAATAGTTTGCTGCACAGGACCTGTTACAATTCCCTTGATATTACCATAAAACATTATCACTATGAGGAAGTCATTAAATTGTCGGAATTCGTGTTCCATACCTTATATGTAATGCTATACTGGACTAAACTGGTGTTTCTGAATAATTTTGCAGTTTACTATATTAAGGACATCGAAAAAATAGGTACTACAAGGAGTGGCATCATGTCTACAAGTTCATTAGTCAGTTTAAGTAATACAGCATTATATATTTCATTTTTTATCTACTTAATAGCAATTATACCTTTGGGCTTATCAGTAGGTTCGAAGAGAAGTTTTTTTTCAAGACTCGGAATAACATTTACATCGGCAGGTTTTATTTTGCAAATCATCTATTTTATATCAAGATGGGCCGTTGCTGGACATGCCCCAGTCAGCAACTTGTATGAATTCTTGACGTTCTTCGCCATTATGCTCGTTGGAAGTTCCCTGATTATGTATTATTTATATCGTCAAAGTGTAATTGGACTCTTCGCCCTTCCGATTGTACTCATAATTCTGGGCTATGCTAATGCATTTTCGAAAGAAATCACGCCTCTTATACCAGCGTTACAAAGTAATTGGTTAGCAATTCATGTACTTACAGTAGCCTTTTCCAGTGCAGTGTTATCAATTGCCTTTGTTTCAGGTATTATCTATCTTTTAAAAACAGTTAATCCTGCCCAAAAGAGCAAGAATACATTCTTTTTGGAGCTTGTCATGTATTTTTTGGTTGTAGTGGTCGGTTTCATTGCAACGACAAGTACATTCGGTGCGATGGCTTATAATAAAAATCTCCAATTTGAAAATTATGAATCAAAGATTGATGTTTCCAACTATAAATTACCGACTATTATCGTTCCTAAAGATTCTAAAGTTGTCCAATCAGTTGATGCTAATTCTTACAAGGTCGTCGATCAAAAAAATGGACTGATAGAGATTCCCAACTCAATTGATGCACACCAATTGAATACAATAATATGGTCTTTTCTCGTAGGAACTGTGCTTTATATACTGATACGTCTCCTTACGAAACGAAAAGTCATCGCTCTACTCAAACCCCTTACTCATAAAGTGAATGCTGGTACAATGGATGAGATATCCTACCGAGCAGTCGTAATTGGTTTTCCTTTGTTCACACTTGGCGGCCTAATCTTCGCAATGATATGGGCACAATATGCTTGGAGCCGATTCTGGGGTTGGGATCCAAAAGAAGTTTGGGCATTGATCACCTTCTTATTTTATGCTGCAATGTTACATTTAAGGATTGGAAACGGCTGGGAAGGAGAAAGAACTGCTTGGATGGCAATCATCGGCTTCGGTCTTATTTTGTTCAACCAGATCTTTGTTAATCTTGTAATTGCAGGACTACATTCCTATGCATAGGGAATGTAAAACAAGTAGATTTGAAAAAAGAAGAGGGATTTACGAGGGCACTGAAAAAGTCCGATTAAAGTGAAAAAGAAGCTAATCGCCTACTACATATAGGTTATTAGCTTCTTTTATTTTCTGTATGTTGATGAAAATCTTCGATGCTTTCAAAAAGCTTTACTTTTTGAGTGGCTTCCGATAAAGGGCGGCTCTTTTATTATGCTCTACGGGGCTTGTAATGCTTTTAATTAGGTATACCCATTGCCGAATGAATTGGTTTCTGATGTTACGGCAGAGTTTACCCTTCTTCGCTCCGCACAAAATTTTTCTGAAAATACCATGTG
Source organism: Sporosarcina thermotolerans (assembly GCF_042658975.1). Lineage (NCBI taxonomy): Bacteria > Bacillati > Bacillota > Bacilli > Caryophanales > Caryophanaceae > Sporosarcina > Sporosarcina thermotolerans. Next base: position 50,243 of record NZ_JBHSRM010000020.1, read on the forward strand.
AGGGCATTCCTCCCAAAATGCATTAAGCTATCTGGCAGGATAGTTGAAACGTTCCTCGAATATTTTATCAGTTGGATAATCTAATGAAATTTGTTAAAATAAGGTTGTCTGAATGAAACGCAAATCTTATAGATAAGGGTGATTCATGTGAAGCAAGGACTCATTGTGTTTTTGAACGGAACGTCAAGTTCTGGAAAGACCTCCATATCGACTGAACTGATAAATCAGAAAGAGATTCCTTTTTATCATTTATCAATTGACGATTTTTTTAATAATTACAATGATTTTGTTAATAACAAATTTCCAGATGAACCTCCAAGAAGAATAGATCATCAAGTTGTCTCACAAATAGTTGATGATTCCATATTCTCAGTGTACCATTCGACAATTAAATTGTTATCAGAACTAGGTTTTAATGTAATAGTAGATACCATAATCGCAAATGACAAGTCGTTTAATGATTTTTATGATTTACTTGTTGATCATCCTATATTGTTTGTAGGCGTACGATGCTCAAAAGAAGAACTCACAAGAAGAGAGCAGAGTAGGGGAGATCGATTAATTGGACTAGCACATTCCCAGTTCGACAGAGTATATTCCTATAATGAATATGATCTTGAAGTAAATACGGAAAAGTTGAGTCCAACCGAATGTGCCGATAAAATATTAAGTTTTATTAAGTCCGATCAGGGTTACTCTGCATTTAAGAAATTAAGTAAAAGAGAGATTAGTGTTTCATAGTAGGCAAATCCATCAGATAACAACATATTCAAGCATTGGGGCTATTGCGAAAAATTAATGAGTTGATTGACTTTTCATTTGTGTATGACGAACTTAAGGACAAATATTGCCATGATAACGGTCGAAATGCCATCGACCCTATTCGTATGTTCAAATATCTATTGTTGAAGTCTATAAGGAAAGCTCGACAAGGTAAAAAAGGGGTCGCCGTTAATCAAACGGACACCTATTATTTTGATGTGGAAAAATGTAAACACTGTCCGTTTAAAGAAGGGTGTTATAAAGAAGGAGCTAAAAGTAAGAGTTATTCGGTAAGTATTAAATCCAATGTACATACCGAACAGATCGAATTTCAAGAAAGCGAGTATTTTAAAGAAAAATCGAAAGAACGATATAAAATAGAGGCGAAAAATAGCGAATTAAAACACAGACACGGGTATGATGTTGCAAAATCCTCGGGTCTAATTGGCATGGAAATGCAAGGTACCATGCCAATTTTCACCGTAAATTTGAAAAGAATATTGAAATCAATGAGTTAAATAACGAGGGAATTTCGGAGTACATAGATAAAAAAGACGATTTCCCATTCAAAATGGAATGAGAAATCGTCTTTTTAAATGGCACTGCTTACCCACTAAAAAAATTCCGTTTTTCAGTGACCTCGGACTTACTCCTTCTTCTTTTTGATTTGCTCTGGTAACTTTTCGAGTTGAATATCGATAGGGGGGCTTATCAATATAGAGAGTAGTTAACAACCATAAACAGATAGTTCATCGCTTTCCGATTGATAGTTAATGCATTATCTATTCGATTGCGGTATAAATATTATATTTTACTAAGACAGAGTTAAAAAAATCGGTTTTTCCTTCTGGATATTTGTGTTTATTATGGGTCAAAACGTTGATAGCTTTCATTTATTTCCGAGAGATCCTATTCTACTACGGCTTCTGTTATTTTCCCATCTAAATTTCTAATCGCATGCACCGAATTATCCTGAATGATGCCTGTTTCTACAAAACCTAATGAAGCGTATAATTCTTTAGCTATGACATTACTTTTATGATAAAAGAGATCTACATTTTCTGCTTCCCCATAAGGCATAGTTTCAATATCCGCCAACATTTTTTCAAAGGCAAGTTTGCCATATCCTTTCCTCTGATAACTCTTATCAATCATAAAATGCCAAATGAAATAGGTCTTCTTCCCGTAAAATACTTCATTTTGAAATGATTCATGATCCGTCGTATCATAAATATACATCAAAAATCCAACCATCGTATCATTCGCATAAATAGCTAATGGAGAAGCTGGTATACCATCTGTGTTCAACATATGAGCGTCTGCGAAGCATCTAAGGTTAGTAGTTTCTAATATAAATTCTTTCTGGTTTTCTTCAACATCAAGCGCTATTACTTCATCTATGTTATCCCCTGTTATCTTTCGTAATTCAATCATTTTTTCATCTCCTCTCTTAAGACAAGCCACTTCCACACACGGCCTAAAACATTCCAATAATTCATTTTTTTCTTTAGTTTTTCCTCGTTCAATACCTCTTTCTCTTCAAAAAGTGCTCATTTAATTAATCATTCGGCATCCCACTTAGTAATACCTGCTTGTGCAACTAAACTGCCGCTTCAGTAAAGAAAAAAAAAAGAGACGCATATTAAAAAATCGCCCCCGTTTATGAAAAATACTTAGATATTTTTGCTGCTGTATTCGTTGCAAGAATTGTTAACACCAAAGAAGAAATAACAAATGGCACCCAGTAACCATTATTATAAATCGCTAAAATCAGCCCAGTGACCGCTAACAAAATAGATGTTAACTGTAAAACCCGCCATTTTGTGTCTTTTATTACTTTCTTATTAATCCTAATTACCATCCTTTCTATAGGCAACCTTTCTCCATTTAATGGTCTGTTTGCTGTACACTGTTCAACTATCTTACTCCGTTATTTGAATAGGAAGAAGGTGGTACTTTTTGTAATTTCTCATTTTAATAACCTTTTCTTTGACAAAAGATAAAGTGATCCTCAGTCTTCCAAACGTGCAGATCCTCAGCAATATATCCACGTAACCACAATACACCATTAATTTTTCTAAGGTAAAAGCCTTTCGGAAAATCATCATCTTCACTAATTATCTCTGATGCTATTGTGATGGACCCTGAAGGAGCTTGTCCTCGTGGAAGATTCCCTGTACTACCTTCAGGTTGATTTAAATACGCTAGTCTTAAGTGAGGTCCTACCTCAAGTGGACACAAATCCAAACCAAGTTCTTCAGCTCGATTAAAAATCTGGGGCATAGTGGCTCCTTCAGGAAAGCCAAGGTTCCTAATGGTTAGTTCAACGGTCTTCAGGTTGTACTTTGTTTTAGAAGTAGTAAATTTATCGTTAGAAAATAGTCTCTCTGCATACTCATTTAAAGAGATAGATTGTTGTTGCAATTTTCGAGTAAGCTGTAATTTTGTCAGCCCACCTATCTCTATTGTTTTAGAAATAGCTTGGAAGTCAGGATACATTTTCACGTGGAGTCACTCCTTACTAATCGGGTAAAGAAATTAAAACAGTAGACAATTTGCCATACGTTTCTTATTCAACTCACTCGGAAAAAAACCTTCTTCTTCCTTCAACTAACCTGCCCCGTTAGTTTAATAAGAAAAAGAGCCGTTTAAGCAGCTCAACGATCTTCAAGTAAAGCACTCCGTTAGTTTAAGAAGAAAAGCGACGTTTACTCCACAATCGCACCCAATTATTGTACAGTTTAGTACTTACTTTTTAGGCATAGTGTATGTCATAGAAAAACCATTGCTTTCTTCAATTTTCGTAAATATTTCATTAAGAATTTCTAATGACCTTTCATTTGATTCGTACTTACCTAAAATTTTACTCCAGTGATGCATAGCACCACCTTCAATTACTCCTTCTATTTTCTTTCCGTCTACTGTAATCTCTTTTGCGTTTATCAAACTTTTATCATCTTGTGTTGCAATCCATAACATAACTAATCATCCTTGTCGTTTATTTTTTTATATTTGTTAATACAACAATCTGGTATCTATACGATAATAGTAACAAAAAGTTCCAATCTACTTAATTGTTAGCAGTCCTTATTCAACTAAACTGCCCCTTTAGTTGAACAAGAAAAAAGAGCCTTCTAAGCAAATTAATAATACTCCAGAAAGTACTCACCTTCGTATATTGAGTCTTAGGCAAAAAAGCAGTACATTGGATTCCCGCCCGATTGTTTAATTGCATTACTTTACATTGAACATGTTAATAGTGACTTGTCATTAAGCAATTACTTGTTTTAATTATCTTTCAATTATATATTTATGATAATGCTGTATATTAACTTTAGGAAACAAATCACAAAATAATTCATTGTAAAGGTTGGGTAAAAATGGCGGAGTTTAAGGAAGTTACAGTAAATGCAACTGTTCAGGCACCAGTGGAAAAAGTATGGGAATTTTGGACAGAACCAGATCATATTAAAAAATGGAATAGTGCTTCGGATGAGTGGCACACACCATTTGCAGAGAATGATCTTAGAGCAGGTGGGAAATTCGTTTCAAGAATGGAAGCAAGAGATGGAAGTATGGGGTTTGATTTTGGTGGAACCTACGATGAGGTAAAATTACATGAGGTGATTTCTTATACAATGGGAGATGGAAGAAAAGTTAAAATCACCTTTAAAGGGCAAGGAAACGAAACTGAAGTAATTGAAACGTTTGACGCTGAAACTGAACATCCAATTGAGTTTCAGCAACAGGGATGGCAGGCCATTTTAGATAATTTCAAACAATACACAGAGCAAACAAATAAATAAACAGTTATTTATTCATAAAACTAACTAAATAACATGTCACTGCAACACTAACTTAAATAAATTCAAAAGAGCTGTTCAATGCTCTTCCAATTTGAACAGCCCTTTTCTTGGCTCAGCTTTCGCACTAGTATTTACCTAATACTCCTTTATCCCTGATTAGAGGATACATAATTTGTTTTCAAGGCTTTTGTTCTCCAATCTTTTATAAAAAGAACAGATGCAACAATCACTGTACCAAGCCATACGAGCAACAAAATGCCTGAAATAATAGGCAGTGTGGTTAATTCGAATACAGTTCGATCTAATAACGTTTGGAAACCTATTAGTAGAATCGATAGCGTCCAAGAGATACTTCCATAATGGATCAGCAATTTTTTTATACGACCATTAAATTGAACTTTTTCCAAAAGCCATCCAAGAAAGATTAATGTCTGTAATGCATGAAAGCCTATTCCATGTAGTACGATTATATTTCCCGTATCTCCTGTAAATCGATCTTGAAGCAAAATCATCCATATTCCAGCAATATTGGCTATCAGAATTGATATGAATGCATAGCGAATCCCTGTCATCAACAAAGGACGTTCAATCGGATATTTTATTCGAAAAAACTGTATAGCAAGCAGTAACGCTAATATCACAAGTACTAGCGAAACAACCCCAAATACCATTCCGCCGATTATATCGACAACGGATCCTTCACGAGAAAACCTTGGATCGAATCCCCGAAAGTTCTGGATCGTTTCGATTGCATAACCATATAAGGCCGAGATTATAAAAAGCCATCTGAAAGCCTTCCTCTTCCGAGCTTCAAGTCTAGCTAAAGGTAAAATTGCAGCTATTGAAAGGATATAAATACCGATTGCCGCATTAAAGGAGAAAGCATCTCCTAAATTGCCTTCGGGTAAAATAATGCGCCCTTGAAAAAAGATAATGAAAGCAATGCCTGCGGCAAGAATAAATCCAAGAATACCAGTAATGACAAGCCATCTTTCTCCTTCAAATAGCTTCACAGACGGTTCCACAAATTCATTTCGACTTGACAAGAATAATCCCTCCACGCGATTTTCTGTGAATTCAAATTTAGCTTGAAGAGTTTTCATTGATACCTATCATTCAGGTTAAAAAAACCGCTTCGTAATTTCAAGGACCTCATCATAACAACCTTCATTTGCTAAAATCCAGTCACCACCTGTCGCATAATCAACAGGGCCTCCATTAAATGTTGACGTCTTCAGTCCCAGCTCTTTAGCAAAGATTAATTGGGCTGCTAAATCCCACGGACCGGACTTAGAATTCACAAAGGCTGCAAATTTTCCGTTAAACACATGAATCGAATCGATCCCGCCGCAGCCAAAATAGCGAATATCAAAACTCTTCTGTAATAACTCTTGAAAAATATCTTTCTTACTCCAGGATGAAATGTTTGCAGAAACTAATCCTTCACTTAGCGTTATCTCTTTTGGCTTTTCTAATCGTTGACCATTTAAATACGCACCTTGGCCATTCATTGCATAGTAAAAATCATCGTTCATCACATCATATAAATAAGCTAACTCACCGATATCCTTTTCATAATAAGAGACGAGAACACAAAAATAATCCTTTTGCTTGACGAAATTTGTGGTGCCATCAATTGGATCAATCACCCAGATTGAATCAAATGACCCTTTCACTCCTTCATACCCATGCTCTTCTCCAATGATTCCGTGAGTCGGATATGTCTCCTGAATTTTAGCCCGGAAATGAGATTCAACGGCTTTATCAACATTTGTGACAAGATCATTCGCACTGCTTTTTGTATCCACCGTCAACTTCGTCAAAATGGATTCCTTTATAAATGGAATAATTTCTTCCACCCATTTTTTCGCCTGTTCATGAATTTCGATTAAATGTTCCTTCATATCCATTTCCTTTCTTCGTATCCTTATTTACATCACTTAGCAATCTTTCAATCTTATGACATTTTTCTAAGCATAACAAAAGATGGAGGGAAGCAAAGTTATTTAATCTGATCTCTATAAACTCTTAATACTATTTACAACTTGTTTACAATTCGCGATTTTTTATGAATCTATATAGTGATGTTGCGACAACTTTAAACACGTACATCAAACGCTACCTCAAATGGATATGTATTTGCTGCGTCGAATACTTCCTGACGTTCACGTGTTAAGAAAAACATCGTCCCACTCCTTTTTTTCAGTAAAGTGGCAATACTAAAAGGATTATTACCAACTTAATAGAATGATAGACATAAGGAGATTTTTTTACTAATGGTGCAACTGTTAAAAAAACGGATTCGACAGAGTAGATTTTTATATGCATTCAAATAAAAAAACGGAGGAGTTATTTATGTTCATCAAAAAAATAATTATGATTTGCGCAGTGTTTTTAGCATTAGTAATTGCGGGCTGTAATAACGAAAAGCCAATAAAAGAAGAAGTTATTCAACACAATTGGAATGAAAGTCCTCTCTTTAAATCAGGAAGTTTCACAATGATCGGGGAAGAAGGTCGTTTGGGTTTTATTTACGATGATAGCGAAGTAGTTAGATTTTATCCAGACAAAGTACAAAAGTATATGTGGCACTTTTGGGGAAATAATGATGAGTTAATTGGTAATTTTAAGGTTTTAGGAACTCACGAAAACAGTGATGAGGAAATAATTGTTGTACCCACAATAGGGAATTCTTTTCCAACCCCTCATAATGGTGCAGATCAACATTTCCCAACAAATATGATGCTCCCTAAAAGTGGAATGTGGAAGTTAGATGCTTATTTTGGAGATGAACTATTTGGAAGCGTTTATGTAAAAGTTCATAAGAAATAAATCGTTATTGAACTAACGCAGCAAGATAGTTTAGTATAAAAAGCCTCGATCTCCTTAAAAATAAGGAATTCGAGGCTTTTTCGTAAAATCATTTTTTCCCCATCCCTCAGCGAATTGGCCTCGGCATGAGTTACCTGCACATAAGAAATCTGGGGTACTATCAATAACGATCCAAATTCTTAATATCCTCAATCAGTTTTTCAACATTTTCCTTTTTTGTAGCCCAACTCGTACAAAATCTCACAACACTTTGCGTATCATCGACTTTCTCCCAATAGGAAAAGAGTACTTCTTGCTCAATTCACTTAACACATCATTCGGCAAAATGGGAAACTGTTGATTTGTCTTGGAATCATATCTTAATGAATAGCCTTTTTCAACAAACGCCTCCCGAATCATCATCGCCAAGTCCACAGCATGCTTCGAAATCTCATCATATAAGCCATCTTCAAACAAGGTTTCAAACTGGATCCCTAATAATCTCCCCTTAGCAAGCAATCCGCCTTTTTGTTTGATCATATAGCGAAAGTCTTTCTTAAGATCATCATTTGTGATAACAACAGCTTCTCCAAACAATGCTCCGAGTTTCGTTCCACCGATATAGAACACATCACAAAGTCTTGCGATATCCCCTAACGATAGATCATTGTCTTTTGCAGCGAGACCATACCCTAATCGAGCTCCATCCATAAATAATGGCAAACCGCATTCCCGGCAAACTTTGCTCAATTCCTCCAATTCGGATTTACTATAGGTCGTCCCATTCTCGGAAGGGTGAGATATGTAAACCAAACCAGGCTGTACCATATGTTCATGAGTGACATCGTTCCAATGGGCATCATATAATTCTTTTACTTGTCTCGCAGTAATTTTCCCATCATCACTCGGCAACGTAAGCACTTTATGTCCAGTGGCTTCAATTGCTCTCGATTCATGTCCTGCAATATGACCCGTAATTGCAGAAACTGCTCCTTGATGCGGGCGCAATATGGAAGAGATAATCGTAGTATTTGCTTGTGTTCCGCCAACCAAGAAGTGTACATCTGCATTCTCTACATCACACGCTTCTCTAATATAACTTCTTGCCCTTTCACAATATTCATTCATTCCATATCCAGGCGTTTGTTCTTCATTGGTTTCCAGTAGTCGTTTCAGAATTCGTGTATGAGCACCTTCTGCATAATCACTTTCAAAACGTATCATTTATCATCCATCCACCCTTGCTGTAATTTTGAATCTTTTTTAAGTATATCTTGTCCTGAAAATAAAATTAAGTATATCTTTGCCATAGAGACAAAGATATACTTATAGTCACGCTTTTCTGTTTTATATTAATTTATCTTCTTCACTTTCCCATCGAAGGTAGTGCCTTCGTATATTAAATCTTTAAATGGCTCCTCGCTATAATGGTAGAATAGAAATCCATTGTCGGATGCGAGCCTATTCAAATGAATAGGTCCACTGTTTGAAGAATGGGCAATGACCGTATTAAAATAATTGTCTTTGTCCATAACAAAAACTAAATACAGGCTTTTATTATCCTTAAATTGTAAAGTACGTTCCGTTATTTCGAATGACTTGTTCTGTTTATCCGAAATTGACAGTTCGTCTGTGACCGACCAACCCCAAAACCCTTTAGACACAGCATATACGTTGAATCCTTCTTCATAAGGTTTTATGGCTATCTCCTGATTTTTGTTTATTACAAAACCCACGCCCGGCTGCCCTTCTACATCATCCAATGCGGCAGATGCCGTATTATTCACTATGTATTCATCCCAAATAAAGGATTTAAATATAAAGATTCCAATTAGAAGTACGAAGCCGAGAGCGCTTGTATTTAGCCTTTTATTGCGCTTTTGCTCTGCCATCCGGGGAACCCCCTTTCCTTTTCCTTTAATTTTCTATGGGATATCCAATTTTCTTAATCATTAATAAGACAATTTTGTTTTCCTTGAATCCAATTTCTAAATTAATCATATTTTCTTTATCAAAATATCCAATTGTATCTAATCCACTTTCAACTCTTTCATAAAAGTTTTCTCCATATGCTTGAATTACATTTTCTTTTGTATCGCCTGTTTTAATTCCTAATGTAGTTTGATAATTGTTGTTGAAATAATAGCTGATTACTTTATCTTCAATAATCCCAAATTCAATTCCTTCATAAACTAGATATTTTGATTTTGGGTTTGCTACAATATTAACTTCAATTGGTTTACCAAAAGCCCCTGTAACGTCATTTGCAGTTGAGTTTAATGCAACTGAATTTACACTTTCTTCTGAGAGGTTAGTACTTTTTGTACTATCATAGAATTCCGTTTTGCTCTTAGCGAAGGGATCACACCCCATTAACAATAAAAGCATAAATAAACTAAACACTAGTGTTCCGTATTTCATTTTACTCTTCAATATAAAACTCCACCTTAATTTTTTATCAAGATTCTACAATATTTAACGAAAACAGTTCGTGAAAGTTCCAACGAACCTGCTGCGTTTGTTAAGGTACCTGTGCAAGAAACATTCATGATAATTCAACCAATTTGTATAAATATTCAACAGACTTGTATCACTATGCGATTCGCATTGAATTTATTGAATAGTTTGCTGCACAGGTACCTAAGAAACAAACGCAAAAAAGAAGCACGCCCTCACCATTCGGAGAGAACATGCTTCTACTGTTGCGATATTTCATTCGTCTTTAGTGTAGTTATACTGAGAAGGATCGACAGGGGTATAGCCTTTTGGCGTATAAAATCTTAATAAGTCACCATTCACGACTTTATCGGAAAGCTCCAATTTATAAGCCACTTCTTTTTTCAAAGAATTGGCGTTCTCCATTTGACGATCGTCGAGTGGTAAGCCTGTTTGATTATCATAAAATTTTTCATTAATTGAAACAATAGTCGGGCTGATAAAATCACCATTTCGAAATGGGACAACTTCATTATGCTCTTCAGAGAATAAATCAGAACCGAATTGAACAAAGTTTTTCGTATCAATTCCAAGCAAATGCAACAACGTCGGAAGAAGATCTGCCTGACCGCCATACGTGTGGTTGATGCCGCCTTTCATTTTAGGAACATGTATAAATAAAGGGACGCGCTGCAAGTTCGCACTTTCATAAGGAGTAATGTCTTTCCCTATGATTTTGCCCATCGCTTTTTTATGATTCTCGGAAATACCATAATGATCGCCATATAGAACAATGACCGAGTTATCATATAAACCTGATTCCTTTAATCGAGTAAAGACTTTTTCAATCGCTTCGTCTGCATACCGTGCAGTTTGGAAATAAGCGTCCACACTGCTGTCCCCAGTCTTGGCTTTATCGATTGTCCAAGTCTTGATTCATATCATACGGATAGTGATTTCCAACCGTAATGAATTTCGTATAAAAAGGTTGCGGCAGTGAACTCAACAGAGCTTCAGATTGTTCAAAGAACGGTTTGTCCAACAAGCCGTATTCTGCCATGTCGATGGAGTTACTCGTATCATAATAACTCGCATCAAAGAAATGGTCGAATCCAAATTCTTTATAAATCGTATTTCGATTCCAGAAGCTTCCGTTATTACCGTGGAATACAGCGGATGTATAGCCGTAATCCTTTAAAATACTTGGGGCGGCTTGGTACGTATTTTGTGCTTTCGTTATAAAAGCCGATCCTTGCGGCAGCCCAAATAAGGAGTTCTCCAACATGAATTCCGCATCGGCTGTTTTACCTTGGCCTGTTTGGTGGAAGAAGTTATCGAAATACGCTGTATTCTTATCTTTGGTTAATGAATTTAAAAACGGTGTAACTTCTTCTCCGTTCAATTTGTAGTTTATCAAAAAGTTTTGGAATGATTCTAAATGCAAATAGATAACGTTCATTCCTTTGGCAGCTCCAAAATAGTCTGGATTCGGTTCGGCGTAAGTAGATTGTGTATAGTTCATCACTTCTGTGACATCACTGCTATCCGCCAAAGCTCTTTGCGATGTCGCAGCCATCGTTTCCACCGAGTCATAAATCGAATAATTATATATCCCTAAATATTTCACAATATAATTTCTATCAAAACCGCGAGTCAACAGTTGCGGGCGACTCATTTCAGCGAGTCCTAAATTGATAATAGAAATTATTAAGGCGCTAACAATAATCGCAGCGGCTTTTTTAGTTCCAATCCTATTTGTTTCTATTTGCACCTTATGTGAAAATCGAAGATACAACATGACGAATACATCCACAAAGAACAGAATATCAAAAGGGTCTAACAGGGACTGAATACTTCCGCCCAAATCCCCGAAGTTCTGCGTTTGGAAAAGGGTAGGCAATGTAATAAAATCACTGAAAAACCGGTAATAGACGACATTCGCATATAAATAAATCGACATAAGCGTGTACATAACGACGAGCACTGTATATTTTTTCTTACCTTTAAACAAAAAAGAAATTCCTAAAAATAGCAATGCAGAGCCAAGAGGATTTAGCAGTAAAAGGAACTGCTGAAGTGGTCCTTCTACCCCTAATTCAAATTGTGTGGTTTGAGCAATATATGTTTTCATCCATAACATCAATACAGCTACTGCATATATCCCTAAAAAGTTGTGTAAAAGAAAATCTTTCAAATTCCATTGTTTTCCCATGTAAACACCAACCTTTTATTTTTTATTTAACCTTTAATCTGCGGAAAACATTATTTTAAAGTAACATTTTTAGCAACTAAAATATAATACTCCCCTTTAGCTTTTTCGTCAAGCCCGGCATTTAGATAAAAAAACGGTATCAGTTTCCAATACAATTCAAAATTGTATTGGAAACTGATACCTTAAATTAATGGTAGCTCCTATTGAAAAGGAGTAAGATGCTATCTCTCGGCCATTGTCAAAATCAGCAGTCTATAAACGATGAATACACCAAGATAAGCTCCAGTGATCAGGAAAAAAAGATTAAGAAAAATGGCGTGAATTGCAGTCATAAATACAGTATTGTCGATTAGGATTTGGAATATGGAAGTTGATGCAATACTTCCGAAAACAATTGCTGATATAACAGCTGTGATATTAAAAGTAATTCGGAACTTAATGTTTTTATTCTGAAGATAAAACATAATAATAGGAAAAGTAATGCTTGCAATAACCAATAAAACCTTCAAGTGGTCACTCCTTTCGTACGTATAACTAATTATCACCTGAATTACAGGCGGCTAAACGAAGGCGAAATATTACTTAACAAGTAGAGAAGATGTTGTGATTTAATTGCGGATTAATTGGAAGTTTCGTAGTTCGACCAATAAGTGCAATAAGGACTGTGCGAAAAGAATAGCGGACAGTAATCGGACTGATAATAGAAGAATCTTTTGTCGAAGTAGATTCATCTGTTCTTTTAACTGCACCAGATAACCACAGAAGCTTACCTCTCCACAAATCACTGGGGGTGGTTGAATAAAGACAATTATAGCTGAAATAAAAAGCCTGTATCTTAGATCACTTAGTGATCATAGAAACAGGCTTCTTGGTTATTATTAGTGATGGATGCCAGGTTCTGGAACAATTCAATATTCAATGAGAACCTATTACTCAAATTGGTCTTCTATTTCTTTTCCTTTTTTTTATCTCTTTTCTTCTTTTCCTTCTCTTTTTCCTTCTTGTCTTTCTTCTCTCTTTTTTTCTTTTCCTTCTCTTCTTTCTTCTTCTGTTTTCCTTTCTCTTTTTCTTTCTCTTTTTCTTGCTTTTGTTCTTTCTCCTTCAACTTTTCTTTCTGTTCTTCTAAATCTTTTTTCATTTTCGCGATTAATGGTAAATCAAATTTCTTTGTAGGCAATTCACTGATCGATCTTGATAGGACTTGCTCGAAAATTGGTGGTACTGTGAAACTACTCGTTGATGTTAAGTAATGTTCGGCATCTGTTTTATCATAGCCCAACCAAACTGCACCGACGATGTCTGGTGTATATCCGACGAACCAATGATCCTTCGATCCATCCACACCCGTGAATGGCAGCTGGGTGGTGCCTGTTTTACCGGCTACTTCCATCCCAGAAATTTGAGCTTTCTTGGCCGTTCCAACTTCTACAGCACCTTTTAGCATATAGGTCATTTGCTGGGCAACTTCCGCTTCTGTTACTTTTAGGGACTGTTCACGCCATTTTCCAATGACTTCGCCTTCCGAATCCTTTATTTCCAATATAGCATGGGCTTCCATCATGACCCCATCATTCGCAAATGTGGAAAAAGCTTGAGCCATACGCAGGGGTGAAGTACCTTTATGCAAGCCCCCTAATGCCAGGCCAAGATTATGATCCTGTTCTTCCAATGGGATTCCGAACCGTTCCACAGTGCGAACGCCTTCTTCAATACCAATGTTATTTAGGAGCCAGACGGGAGGGATATTATACGATTGAGTGACTGCATCGTACATTGTCACTTGCCCTCTAAATTGCTTATCAAAATTCTTCGGTGAATATCCATTAATGTTGATTGGTTCATCAACGAGCAGATCCGAAATTTGATAGCCTTGCTCGAGCGCAGGTGTGTAGGCCGCAATGGGTTTCAAGGTCGATCCTGGTTGTCTAACGAGCTGGGTCGCATTATTAAAGCGACCATACGTGTATTCTCCTCTGCCCCCAACCAATGCACTAATTCCACCAGTTTTAGGATCCAAGAAGACAGAACCGCTTTGAATGAGTTGATCTAACTTACTCTCTGGAAAATTACGATCATCCTGATAGACTTCTTCAAGGGCATCTTGGATGACAGGATTTAACGCTGTATGAATATGTAATCCTCCAGCTAACACTTCATTTTTCGTTAGCCCGTACTTGTTGACCGCCTCGTCAATGATTTGGTCAATATAATATGGATACTTCCCTTCATAATTCGGCATTGTTGGATCGGCTAACACAATTTCTTGTCCGATTGCTTCATCGTACTCCGCTTGACTAATATACTTTTCATCTTTCATTAACGATAAAACAATATCGCGTCGCTGCACCGACTTTTCCATGCTTTTATAAGGAGATAAATGGGTAGGTGCTTTAATTAATCCCGCTAATGTAGCAGATTCACTTAACGTTAATTCGCTTACATCTTTTCCAAAGTAGATTTGCGCAGCCCGTTGAACACCCCATGCCCCTTCGCCGAAATAGATTTGGTTGAGATAGCGTTCCATGATGTCATCTTTTGAATACGTTCTTTCAATATTCTTCGCTATAAGCAATTCTTTAAATTTACGGGAGTATGTACGGTCCTGAGTTAAAAACACATTTTTTGAAAGCTGTTGCGTGATTGTACTCCCACCAGCAACGACTTCACCTTGTAACATGTTTTGGGTAAATGCCCGGGCAATCCCGAAATAATTAACCCCACCATGTTTGTAAAATTGTTGATCCTCAACAGAGATGACTGCTTCAATCAGCTCTTTCGGAATTTGATCCAAAGCAACTCCTTCAATATTGGAATTTGAAATCTTACTAACGATCTCTCCGTTTTGATCATAAATAAACGTCGGTCTCGGTTCAGTTTCTTCCAGTTTACTCACATCATTTGATGCAATTAATCGATTCAACATGACCAATCCACAAATGGCGACAACTATCATTCCGATTAATAGGATTCGGATAGGTTTTTTTAAGTTAGACCATCTCTTCTTTAATTTCGATTGTTTCTGTTGCTGCTTATGTTCCATTCTTCCCATATGTATTCCACCTTCTTCATTGCCTTTCGAACATACAAGTTTAGCATAGAAACCAAACTGAACTACAACAAGAAAATTCTACCATGCCATACTGATCTGTCATGGCGAGCTTCATTTTGTAATAGTATAGGGTACCAGGTTCTGAAACAATTCGAAATTCAACGAGAACCTAACACCCAAAGGTTAAACCGAACCCGTTCTTATATGGCAGTTTTTTTTTCGGGTACTTCCTTTTTCAACTAAACTGCCGTGTTAGTTGAAAATGAAAAAAGAGCCATCTAATCGGCTCTTTGATTTTCAACTTAAGCACCCCGTTCGTGGAATAGCTATAATATAAAGTGGAAAACAACTTTTTCAAACAACCCATTCATAAATACTTTTTGATAATTTTCTTGTGAGATATTTTATATAAACTTTTTACTATAAAATTAATTGTCAAATAAAATCCGTTAAATAATATTGTAAAAATAATACCTCGAACTATCACTAATAACACATAATACTGTTTGTCCATATAAAAATCTCTATCTAACCCTTCAATAGAATAAGCTGGATAGTAGTACACTGCAGAACTTATAAAAGCATACAAGGTTAGTATTATCATTACCAATATCATTGTATTTATCTTCATTTTTGATGTATTTTTCAGAACAATAATCTCCTTTATAAAAACCTTTAATAAATAGTGCAGGGTACCATGTTCTGAAACAATTCGAAATTTAACGAGAACCTAACACCCAAGATGATGTTACTCAGTATTGTTTACCATAATGTTGATTGTACATATTCAATTTATCTCCGTCAGTCTCCATGGTTGATTGCCTTTTTTCTCGTATTTAGAGACGTACTCTTCATCAACCTGTAAGTTTTCCCATAAAATTTCACTATCAACGAAAAGCTTAAATGCTTCCTCTTTTGTTTGATTGTTTGGGTCATATGCTTTAATCCAATACTCTTTGTCGCTTGTATTACCTTTTTCAGTTACAACTAACATTGAAGCTGAGTAAGTTGAAGGGACATAACCACAAGAACTTAGCAACAATAAAACGAATATCATTAATAGACTATGAGTTCTTTTCATCGTTTCACCCCATTCATAATGATCAATATTGAAGTGCGGGTTCCAGGTTCTGAAACAATTCGAAATTTAACGAGAACCTAACACCCAAGGATGACTAAAATACCAATCTTTCTACTCATAAGTTTCCCCCTCATATCGGGCGGGTACTCAAATTTAAGTAGTTATTGATTCCGTTCCCTTATTAGATCATGTGTATTCTTCGTATGATTGTGGTAAACTGAATATATAGTAAAAGAGACTGGGTGCGCTTAGACCCAGTCAGTCAGCTAACATCCGCATGAAGTGCGGTCGGCCATTAGTACGAGAGTTTTTACAAGAGTAACTGCCCTGCTTACTTGCCGGTTAGCGGAGGGTAGTTACTTTTTTCTTTTGGTGTATAGTGTAATCATCGCTACAATGGTCGTTGCCGTTGCTACAAGAAACATTCCAAACTGAAACATCAGTGTCATTGCTTGGTATGTCACCATATAAACACCCCTTACTCCAGAGTGCCAACCGCCCATCCGCCGTATGCCGCTGTACCTTCCATTCTATCACTTTATTCTCAAAATTGCGAACAGGATTTCTGAATCTATCTTACAAAAAGAAGTACAAGTCTAAATAGAGAGAATTCGATCTTCTTTTTTGTTGCTTTCATCACCTTAATACCATAAAGTAAATTCCTTCAAGCTTTTGCCTTCGCACATTCGGAGCCCATTCTTCCTTCTCAATATAATACTCGTAAGCCTCTTTAACTAAATCTAAACCTGCTCCAGTTCCATTGAAAGTAGATCATCTAAAGGGTCATGTCCATTAAACATTCCCACTTAATACAGTAATTAGAGATACCAAAAATCTCCATACGGAAAAAGGCAAGTGAAATTTAAACTTGAACTTGAATACAGGATGTTGCAAAATAACAGGAACATAGGAGGTATGGAAATTGAAGATCAAAAAATTAGATCATGTGGGTGTTATTGTTAATGATCTTTCTGCCGCGAAAGAGTTTTTTCTCGATTTTGGACTTGCGGTGAAAGGAGAATGGGAATTGGAAGGAGAGTTGATGGGATATGCAGTTGGGCTTAATGACGCTAAAGTATCGTGTGTAGGACTCGGTACGCCAGACGGTCAGACATGGATAGAGCTTATCAAATTTATCAAACCAGCAGATGAAAAGGATATTCAGGAAACCTTTGCAAATACACTGGGGATCCGGCATATTGCATTTTCTGTTGAAGATCTTGAAGCTATCGTTGCCAAATTGAAAAAGAAGGGTACGGAAATCTTCAGTGAGATACAGCAATATGAAGAGAGTTATAAATTATGCTATGTTCGTGGTCCAGAGGGAATTATCTTAGAATTGGCTGAGGAAATCAAATAAGGTATGGGAAGATAAGTGCAGGGTGTTAGGTTCTATAACATTTCAAAATCTACTAAAACCTAACACCTAACACTCAACTAAAAATTATATGAGGCTTCTTTTTCTTCCCGGATTTTTGCATACGTTTCAGTTAACGTTGCCGTATCTTCAACTAACCGATCAAGGCGGAATAATACATCATCATTGACGATTTCTTTCCTGAGAAAATCTTTTTCCTCAATGAATACATACGTTTGCACGATTTGTGCCTTCATATACGAGAGGATTGGTTTTAGTTGTTGCTCCGCAATTAAATAATGTTTGGATGTGCCAGCTGTAACGAACAAGCTTACGACTTTATCAAGGAATGCATTCACAGGCAGTAGGTCGAAAATATTCTTTAATGTTGCAGGGATGGATGCTTGGAAGATAGGCGTCCCTATAATGATTGCATCCGCATCCATCAGCGTTCGAAGTACATGCGCTGTATCGCCTTCGTATTCCAAGAAATTACGTCCATCACTGAATGGAATTGTGTAATCCGCTAAATCGAGGAGTGTCCATTCTGCCTCTGGGTACTTTTCAGTTATTTTCTTTTCAACATAATTCATCGCCGTCCTTGTTTTAGAACCAACGATGGAACCTGATATCCCAACAACTTTCACTATGTTTCCCTCCTATTATTTCGCTGTATGCTTTTTAATTGCTGGTAAAATTTCATTGCCAATGAACTCAATGTTTTTCATTAGTTTTTCAAACGGCACTCCACCAAAGTCCATTTGTGCAATATACCGTTGGTGACCAAATAGTTCATGTTGGTATAGGATTTTCTCGACCACTTGCTGCGGACTACCGACATTCAAAACATCACGATTGTCTGCCCCTTGCGCAAAGCCCCGTTTTGAATAGCTTTGACCGTTTATGAGCTCCATTCCTAAATTGACGTGTGGGTATACTTCTTTTTGAGCTTGTTGTGTTGTTTCCGCTACATAGAAAAACCCGGCAGTGGCAACAGGTAAAGTCGACGGATCATGTCCATACTCTTGAGCTGCTTGTCGGTAAGCGTCAACTGAATACTTAAAGTTAGCAGCTGGGCCACCTAACATTGCAATTTGCATCGGCACACCCGCAATCCCTGCTTTAATCGCACTTGCAGCATGGCCACCGACAGCACGCCATATCGGAAGTGAACCGTTTAAAGGACGAGGAATAACCTTTGCATCTCTCAGAGGCGCACGGAATTTCCCGCTCCAGTTCACAATCTCTTCTTCATTTATTTTCACTAATAAATCAAATTTCTCTTCATATAACTCTTCATAATCCCTTAGATCATATCCGAGCAAATCAAATAACCCGACACGCGATGCACGGCCAGCAATAATTTCAGCACGTCCATTTGAAATCAAATCAATCGTCGCAAAATCTTCATATACGCGAACAGGATCCAAAGTACTAATGATTGTCGAAGCACTCGACAGCTTAATAGTCTTTGTCGCTTGTGCAATCGCGGCTAAAACGACTGAATGTGCTTGGGTTGTAAAGAACTCTTGATGACTTTCTCCGACGCTAAAGAAGTTGATGCCCGCTTGCTCTGCTAAAGTTGCCAGTTCAATAATCTCTTGGATACGTTGTTGTGCAGGGATTCTCTCCCCGGTATGTGGATTCGGAATATGATCTCCGAGTGTATATAAGCCGAACTCTAATCCGTTTTTGGGATCTATACGATATTTTTCCATATTCGTTCATCCTTTCGGAAAACAATATTTTATTTCCTATCTCTAATAGTACGCTAATAGCACTTTATGTGAAGTACGCACTTGAAAGTGGTATAGTATACTAAAAGATACTAATGGAGTTTCGGGAGGAATTTACGTGAAGATTGAGCCGGAATTATGTCGTGTTGATGACGCATTGGATATATTAGTAGGAAAGTGGAAACCCTTAATCTTATTGCATTTAATGAAAGAAGGAACGCAGCGTTTTAGTGAGTTGAAGCGAAGTCTGCCAGAAATCACACAAAAAATGCTGACAAAGCAATTAAGGGAATTGGAAGAAGAGGATATTGTCGAACGTAAAGTGTACGCACAAGTACCGCCTAAAGTGGAATATACCGTAACCGAATACGGAAGAAGTTTAGAGTCGATTTTAGTTGCTATGCATGAATGGGGCTTGAATCATCAAAAGCATAAATTGCAAAGGCAAATGGAAAAAGCATCGGCAGCTGAATAGTCGATGCTTTTGTTGTATTGCAGGGTCCATCTGGAGCCTAAACAGTTTTGATGCAATGGTATCAAGAGGAATAATTGATTTCCTCTAAGAACTACCTAAGATTACTCGTCTGTTTTTGTAACACCACTTTTAGCTTTTTCCTGAATTTATTCCGATACGAATTTTTCCACATCTTTTCAATGTCTATTTTACCAATGACATGTCGCACCTTGTCATTTTCGAGGATCAACTTATTGGTGTGTACATCATCTATAAATGCTTGAAACCATTCGTATTGTTCAAGAAACCCGATATTCTTGTTAATTTCTTCTTCAGTAACATCTTTCATAGAAGAGAAAATAAGTGTCCCAATTGAACCTATCAGTTCGAGTAAAATCCCCATTATATCTTCTCCTTATAACGAATAACGAAGCCAAGACGGTGGGGCTAAAACCCCCGTCCCTATCATTTAGCTTTCTATGCAATTTGAATTTTAGGTACTTATTGAATTTTGAATTGTTACAGAATCTAACACCTTAAACTGAAGATTGCTATGTCTATCCTATTTCTCCTTTTATAGAAGTTATAAAATATAATTATACACGAAGAAAAACATAGGGAGATTTTAGTCTTCCTATGTTTTCATTACTATTATTTATCTGTTTGTTTTTGCTTTTTTTCCAAATACTCGGCACGCATTTTTTCAAGATGCTGCTTTTTATCAAACTTGGCGGGCTTGTTTTTTTCATGATATTTAGTCACTGCCGATTTGCCTTTGTTATCCAATTGGTATTTCCCCATCTTGTTCACCTACTTTTCTTTTCTCGTCTTTAAGAGAACCTATTCAACAACTATAATGCACCTTTTTTTATCAAGTATACCCTTTAACCGCTTCGTAGTGACAGTGTACCAAGTACTCGTTTAGTTCTGAATGGTTTGAGCCTGGTACTAAAAACTAAGGAATTAGAATCCGTTCACTCTTTTTGAATAAATAATTCTCTTTCGTCAAAAATAACAATGGTGATAATAAATCGTCCCTGTTATGGAATAAAAAAGGAGATGAATGGATGCAAGTTCGAATATTCAAGTGGTTGTTGGTGTCGGGGTTTTTATTTTGTTTGCATTTAACAGAAGTCTTGACTGTTTATGCGAATGTCGAACCCTTGGTAAATGTATCGCAGGAATGGTCGAAAGCAGTCATACAAGATGATCAGGTAGAAGATTTACCTGACCTTGACGGAGGACCTGAAAATTCTGGGCGGGATCCTCAGCAGCCTGTTGACCTAAGAATTTTACAACAACGGTATCCAGATATTTTTTTCTTACAAGGTCCTACTGATCAAAAACGAGTTGCTTTAACTTTTGATGATGGTCCTGACCCGCGTTTTTCAAATGATGTATTAGATGTATTGAAACAGTACAATGTGCCAGCAACATTTTTCGTGTTAGGTTCAAGGGCCGTTGCGAATCCTGAAATTGTCAAGCGATATCAAAACGAGGGGCATGTAATCGGAAACCATACGTACTCCCATCCTAACCTTGTCAAAGAATCCGATCTCAAAACCTTAGAGCAAGAAGTAACTAAAACGGAAGATGCTCTTAACGGCATTATTGGTTACCGGACAAAATTATTTAGACCACCATATGGCTTCTTATACAATGAATTGGTCGAAAAGCTTCGCGACATGAACTATTACGTGATTGCCTGGTCGGTTGATTCGTTGGATTGGCAGGAAGACCCGCCGGAAGTTATTGCTTCAAAGGTGTTAGACAATATTCATCCAGGCGCGATTATTCTCATGCACGATGGAGCAGAATCGGGTGGAGATCGAACCAATACAATTGAATCGCTTCACCTAATTATCCCGGCACTTCAAGAGCAAGGGTACGAATTTGTCACAGTTCCTGAATTGTTAAATATTCCATATAAGAAATAGAAGGTCTCTCTTCTATTTCTTTATGAAATACACTTCAGATCAGATCAATAGTGCTGTTAGTAAAAGGTGATCGCCTAAAAAAGAAGCATACATTCTCCTATTGGAAAATGTATGCTTCTTTTCCGTTCTATTATTCCATAATTTCTATGGAGACGGCGGGAGTCGAACCCTCTTCTTACAAGAATGCTGTTAGGACGCGGATTAAGGGCGGTTTTCTTACCCTAAAAACATCTTTGACTATGGTTTTGACTATGTTCCTGCCCCCTTGGCTCGCCCTTACAAATAATTTACTTAACATCCTTCTTTTATTATCTACTTTTTAGACAGTTATCTTCATCTGTTGGATAAACAACATATCTGCATTTCTATCGATATATTAATCCATTTACTCCTGCTACGATAAGGTTACATAGCAAATGCAAAACAAAAAAGGAGTGATAGAAAATGGAAAAAATTTATGATGTAGCAATCATCGGTGCTGGTCCTGCTGGAATGACAGCAGCTGTCTATGCTTCTCGAGCCAACTTATCAACCGTCATGATTGAACGTGGTATGCCAGGTGGCCAGATGGCCAATACCGAATTGGTGGAAAACTACCCTGGATACGAATCCATTACCGGTCCGGACTTATCTCATACAATGTTTGAACATGCTAAAAAGTTCGGAGCTGAATATGCTTACGGGGATATTAAGGAAATTGTTAATGAGGAAAAGTACAAAATAATTAAGACAGGAAACAAAGAAATACTGGCGAGAGCCATTATTATTGCTACTGGTGCTGAATATAAAAAACTCGGAGTACCAGGTGAATCAGAACTAGTAGGACGAGGGGTTTCCTTTTGCGCCGTTTGTGATGGAGCATTCTTTAAAGACCGTGAATTAGTTGTTATTGGAGGCGGGGATTCAGCTGTCGAAGAAGGGGTGTTTTTAACCCGATATGCTAGCAAAGTAACCATCATACACCGACGCGATAAGCTTCGCGCCCAAAAAATCTTACAAGACCGTGCATTTGTAAATGAAAAGGTAGATTTTATTTGGAATCATACCATTAAAGAAATCCACGGTGAAGATGGAAAAGTAAGTAGTGTCACATTAGTCAATACCATTGACGGGACCGAACGCAAATTCCAAACGGGTGGTATTTTTGTATACATTGGTATGGTTCCATTGACCAAGCCATTTCTCAATTTAGGAATTACTAATGGAAAGGGTTATATTGTTACAAACGAAAATATGGAAACAAGCATCCCGGGAATATTCGCTGCTGGAGATGTTCGGGAAAAGACGCTTCGCCAAATTGTCACAGCAACTGGCGATGGTAGTATAGCTGCTGAAAGTGCACAGAAATATTTAGAGGGATTGAAAGAAACTTTACTAGAGGTTGTTCATCAATAAGGAGGGGATAAAATGATTAAAATTAAGGCATGGACTGATTATGTATGTCAATTTTGCTACATTGCAAAACGTGAATTAGAGAACGCCATTAAAGAATCGGGTTTAGAAGACCAAGTGGAAATCGAATATAAAGCTTATGAATTGGTACCAGATGCACCAAGCAAACCTACTATTACAACAATAGAGGGATTAAGTCATCGGACTGGAAAATCAAAGGAAGAAGTACGTGACATGTTACAAGGTACCATAGAGAGAGCAAAAGGTTTAGGGCTTGAATACAATTATGACAATATGATGTGGCAAAAAACCTTAAATGCACATCGTGTAGCAAAATTTGCCCATGAGGTTGGAAAAGAGCGTGAATACCAAGAGCGTATTTTCCATGCCGTATTCACTGAGAATAAATTCCTACCAGACAATGAACAACTAATTTCCTTGGCAAGAGAAGTTGACTTAGATGTTAACATCGTCCGAACCATTTTAGAAGATCATAATGCTTATTTAGATGAGGTTGAAGCAGACAAAGCGGAAGCAATGGCTTTACGTATTACTGGGGTTCCCTTCTTTTTATTTAATGATAAATATGCTGTAACCGGCGGACAACCAGGAGAAGTTTTTAGAAATGTATTAAAAAAAGTTGCAGAAGAAGTAGGTATCACCCCTAAGTATGAGACATTTGGGGAAATTAATGAAGGTGTTTGTGGTCCAGATGGTTGTTTAATATGACGGTAAGTGGAATATATTGGGACCCTTTAAATGTTATTCTTTAAAAAGCTCTAAAACGGTCATTGGATATAGTTGACTTGGAAGCACGTCAGCCCGAACCATTAAACAAATGGTTGGAAAAGTAGGATATTATTTTCGCAAAAGAAATTGAAGTAATGTACGAGTTGTTTTTAGGAACCGTTATTTCTTTTATTGAAAGTACACTTGAGCAAGATGATTATCAATTAACAGCCTTCCTATAAACTTACTATATTAAACGAGTATCCAAAATAGTAAAGGATGATGAAAAATGAATTTTGAATTTGCAAAACGGCTAATGGATAATTTTACTTACGAGAGACAGGCGGATGCCTTAGATATGTTTACAGAAGATGGCATCTTTGAGGACTTTACGTATGACTTTCGAGTGGAAGGCATGGAACAACTAATTAATCTCTTTCAAAAATTCTTTGATCCCTCTAAGTCTAAGTTTAAATTTACGGCTCAAAGCTATATTGGTGACGAAACTGGTGGAGCTATTGAATATACTTCGGAAATGCAAATCATGATGGGCGAAGGAAAAGGACAACAGGTTAAGGTTAGAGGAGCTGCAGTTATCAAGCTTCGTGACGGTAAAATTACTAGATTCAGTGATTACTGGGATCAAGCTGGTGTGCTACGTCAAATAGGTATACTTAAGTAAGGGGCAAAATAATGCCCCTTTTTTGTAGCATTTTTAATTATCATGGGAGTTTAATAACTATTTTTTTTATCTCGTAACGTATAAGCGATGTAGTGCAGGGTACCAATTCGAAATTCAATGAGAACCTGGCACCCAAAGGAACATATTTTTTTAGTTCTTCGTAACTATAAGTCGTATAGATAGGTTCTTTAGTATCAAACAAAATAAATGCTGGTGACTTTTCTAAATTCAATCCTGAATGACTCTTATTGAACTCCTCTACTGAATCTAATGTCGTTATTTTGTGCAATTTAGACACGTCAAGCTCATCTTTAATTTCTTCACTAGACATATCAAATTCTCCAACTATCAACAAGGCTAACAACTTCAAAATTCTCATGGCTAATAATGGCTTCATGATGATTTTCTATAAAGAACTGATCCTTTTCACCCTTGTTCGTGCGTCTGGTGAAGTTGCCATCAGTGTAGGTTTTCTGAAGGAGAACATCTCCTATGTATTTCTCATTACCTAAAATGCCCCGGGTAGTAGTTCCTGTCCACTGACCACCTCTTTTGGTAGATATCCCTTCGCCATTTAACCCTTGGGCGATTCTCTGAGTGCCTATTCCGGATAACGCATGCGCAAATATCCGTTTAACAACCTTTTCCTGATCTTTGTGTACAACAATGTTTCCACCAACATAACCATATCCATAGGGAGGATAAGAAAGTTTGTATGTTCCATTTCTAAACCGTCTTTGAATGGACCACTTATTGTTCTCTGAAATAGAAATCGATTCATTTTCGGCAAGACTACTTAAGATTGTCAGCATAAGCTCACTATCCATCGACTGCGTATTGATGTTCTCTTTCTCGAAATAAATTTATACCCCAAGATTGACCAGCTTTCTTACAAGTTCCAAATACTCTTTAAAAATTCGTTCATATGGTTTACTGATTTTAATAAGCGTTTATAAAATGATTTTCATACTTTTTCAAACGCATGAATTGACTTGTATCGGACAGGTTTTAAAAGTACACCTTTATAAACGAAATGAATCCCAAAGATTTGAGTGTTGAATTACAATAAAATCACTCCACAATCGGACCAGATTGTAGATCAACTTGTGAAATTATTTACTTATAGTAACAGGGTTATGAATAGAACTGAAAAAGGGTCATTAGTATGTTTGACAAAAAGCATGAGAATAGTTAGAACCTATCACACTTTTTACAATTAAGGCCTGGAAATTGAAAAGCAAGATTCCGGATGAAAGTCCGCAATGTTTTATCGTAAAATAAGTTTGAGGAGGTATGAAGAACCAATGAGTTTATTAATAGATGATGAAATGTGGGATGCAGTGAATTCATGCGATAGTAAATATGATGGTCTCTTTTTTTACGCTGTAAAAACAACGAAAATTTTTTGTAGACCTTCTTGTAAATCAAGACCCCCTCTTCGTGAAAATACTGTTTTCTTTCCTGTGTCATCAATGGCGATTAAGGAAGGATTCCGCCCATGTAAAAGATGTAGACCCGACTTAATAGAAGCGCCAAATGAAGATTCAATTGTTGAATTGGCACAAAAAGTTATTGAGGAAAGATATACATATTCTATTACTTTAGATACATTGGCTAAGGAAGTGTGGATGAGCAAGTATCATTTACAACGGTTATTCAAAAAGAATACAGGTCTTACACCACAGGAATATCTCACGAAAGTAAGAATGTTACATTCCAAGCATTTAATCGAAAACACCAATGACAGTATAACGCATATTGCACATTTATCCGGTTATACAAGTTCAGCTTACTTCTCTGAAATTTTTTATCGTTATTTCGGATGTACACCTACAGATTTTAGAAAAAGAACAAGGAGAGATGGTCCATGAAGGCGAAAGACATCGCAGCATTATTTGGATTAGCTGCTTTATGGGGAGCATCATTTTTATTTATTCGGATAGCATCTCCTGCAATCGGTCCATTTCTAACCATTCAAGGGCGTGTAACCATAGCAGCAATTGCATTATTGATTTATATTTTTATGATTGGGAAATCAACTGGATGGGGACAGCTTTGGAAACAATATTTGATTATCGGTGCGCTAAATGCTGCGATTCCATTTACACTGATTGCAACGGCATCTATTCACTTGAGTGCTTCGATGCTGGCAATTATTAATTCCTTGACACCTCTATTTACTGCTCTTGTTGTTTGGGGTTGGATGAAAGAAAAGTTAAGCACTCAAAAGTGGGTAGGTATTTTCGTTGGCATCATTGGGGTTATCATCCTGGTTGGATGGAGTCCTATATCATTTACATCAGAAGTAATTATTGCTATTGTGCTTTCTATACTTTCAACTGTGTTCTATGGATTTGCTGGCGTTTATGCGAAAAAGGTTTTTGATAGCGTACCACCTTTGTCAGTCGCTTTTGGACAACAAATGGGAGCAACTTTACTTCTTATTCCATTCACTCTATTCAATTTACCGAAATCAACATCGGTTATTACACCTATCGTTGGATTATCCGTCGTTGGTGTCGCTCTTTTATGTACCGCCATTGGGTATCTCCTTTATTTTTACTTAATTACAAATGTAGGTCCCACTAAAACATTAAGTGTGACGTTCATCATTCCCCTGTTCGGTATGATATGGGGGTGTGTTTTTCTAAATGAACAAATTACTACAGGAATGGTTGCTGGTTTACTTGTTATTTTAAGTAGCATCTTCTTGATTTCGGATAAACGAATAAAAAAGCAGCATCATAGAAACTAAAAAACTATGGGATTATGCTTTTACAATACGAAAATGCCTTATTGAAAAGGTTCCAAAAGGATTTTCGGAAGAGTACATTATCTAAATAGGTTTATGCTGGAAATATGCAATTTTAATGTACTCTCGTTTGAATCCCTTATTATAGTAATGGGTGCTAAAGTTCAATAGGTGCAAGCCATCTTTAGCTGCCATAAGTGCAGGCGCGCCAAGTCGGTAAGTTTGGCGTCCTGCGTGCTAACCTAAAAATCTCTTACGGCTGACTCAGGTAGCACCAGCCGGCGTATCATAAATTAAATTAGAGGCTTCATTATTCTTTGTCTTTTTTCAAAGGTTGCGATTTCTTGCACGCCTTTTTCCAAAAGCATGTTTTTAATTTCATTAGAATAGATTCCTATGTCATTCGGAAAATGCGAATCAGAGGACGTTGTAAATTTAACACCCTTAGCAATTAATATATCTAAAAAATGAGAACTTGGACACATTTCTTTAACTGGATAACGGTAAAACAAACCAGGGTTGATTTCCGTAGCAACATCGTTTTTAACTAATATATCAGCAACTTCTTTGTACATACCCAATAAAGAGGCCTCATCCGGACGGTAGTTAAAGACTTTCAAATTATCGAGATGCGCAATAAAATTAAACATTTTACTCTCAGCTGCTTTTTTTACAGTTTCAAAGTGATTCTTGTAAAGCTCAAGCAAATCATACTCGAGGAATTTCCGCTGAAGATCCGGATTATCAAAACCCCATCCATTATTGAAATGGACAGACCCGATAATATAATCAAAGTCATACCCTTCTAACAGTGACTGGAGTTCCGCTTCACCGCCAACAAAATAGTCGGCCTCCATCCCAAGTTTGAGCTGTACTCCTTTTGATGCCCAATGTTCTTTTTGTGATTGTATAAACTTCACGAAATCAGGGAGGCTTCTAACCATGACTTGATCAAGCCAACGCGCCTGCTTTATCCCCATTTCACTTGATGAAACATCCATATATTTTGTGAAATAGGCTTTTGTTTCCTTGAATCGATATAAATGATCAACGATGCCTACTTCTTTTAATCCTTTATTGATCGCTTCTTCAAGATAAAAGTCCAGCCACCATCTTGAGTATTCCCCTTCTTCTAACCGCTTGCTCATTTTGGCAATATTTTTTTCCAACCAATTCTTTGAGTGGCGCACTTCTTTATTTGGTTCAAAATGCTCCATTGCATTTAGGCTTTTTTCAACAAATGAAAGCGAATAGGGTCCTTCTTCTAAATGTATATGGTAATCTACTTTCATTTTTTTCGACCTTTCCTATTTAGTGGTTAACGGAAATCCATTTAAAATCACCAAGACTTCTTATTCGTCAATTGCGACAATATTATCTTGATGAATATACAAATCTTCTATTTGATGCAAATTCTCACTGTTTATATCATTGTTTATTGAATCAACCGTCAGCTTAGATGGACCCACTTGAAAAAAACAGCGAATTGTACTTCCAAGAATGATGGAATGGTCAAACTTACCTTTGAAGTGCAGAACACGGTCATGGTCACTATGGATCGGTTTCAATTGAATCGCTTCAGAGCGGATGGCATACTTATTTTTATCATTTTTCGGAGTAAAGGCAGAGTCTAATTGCTTTAATTCATCCGTTGATAGAATATTATAATTCCCGATGAAGCTTGCAACAAAATGGCTTTTCGGTTTAGAGTAAAGTTCCGCCGGTGATGCTTGCTGCTCAATGATTCCGGCATTCATCACAAAAATCCGGTCGGACAAAATCATTGCTTCTTCTTGATCATGTGTGACAAAAATCATTGTGATGCCTAACTTTTTCTGAAGCATAAGAATGTCCATTTGCAGCTGTTTTCTGATTTTTGCATCCAAGGCACTTAACGGCTCATCCAATAAAAGGACTTTAGGTTCCGTGACAAGCGAACGGGCTAAAGAAACCCGTTGCTGCTGCCCTCCTGACAGCTGGTCAGGATAATGGTCCGCCTTTTCTTGCAGGTTGACCAAGGCCAAAGCAGTGTTTACTTTTTCTTTAATCTCTTGTTTTGGCAGCTTTTTAATCGATAAACCGAAAGCAATATTCTCGAAAACGGTCATATTCGGGAAAAGCGCGTAAGATTGAAAAACCATACCGACATTACGATCCTTCGGTGCCACTTCACTGATGTCCTCACCGTCCAGATACACGTCGCCTTCTTGGAACGTTTCCAATCCAGCCAGCACACGGAGCAATGTCGACTTTCCACATCCGCTTGGGCCTAATAGCGTTATTAATTCACCTTTCTCAATTGAAAAGGAAAGATCTTTTAATACTCTATTTTGACCAAAGCTTAGGGATAAGTTATCAATCGTGATATAGCTCATATATTTTGCCTCTCTTCGTGTATTGACTTCTGTGTTTACAGATAATGTTTACAAATTTGGCGTTAAAGGAACATCTTCTGGATTTTGTACCGGCGTTTCCTTGATTTTCTCTTTTTTGCGCGTTCGTCTTTTAGAAGAGGTAATATACGTAATCAGTAAACTGATCAAAATTAATAAAATAAAGTACGCAACCATAACAGCACTTGCTAAATGCCCGTTTTCAT
Source organism: Sporosarcina thermotolerans (assembly GCF_042658975.1). Taxonomy (NCBI): domain Bacteria; kingdom Bacillati; phylum Bacillota; class Bacilli; order Caryophanales; family Caryophanaceae; genus Sporosarcina; species Sporosarcina thermotolerans. Next base: position 80,038 of record NZ_JBHSRM010000020.1, read on the forward strand.
TCATTCTTCTCAGCATATAAATACGGATTGTTTCATATCTGCCTCCGATCAATAAATTCGTCAGGACAAACTCCCCGAAAAATCCTGAGAAGATTAATAACGTAGTAATTAACAACCCTAAGCGAATATTAGGCAAAATGATTTTCAGAAAAGATGTAAACCTATTTGCACCCAATATTTCGGCTGCTTCCATTAACTTTTTCGATTGAATACTATCCAGACTATTTCGAACCCCCTGATACATAAATGGCAAAGAACCGATGAACAAACCTCCTACTAATACTGAATACATCGGAATTGCGGCACCTGAATACATTCTGAGCAATCCGGTCGCCAAAATAACACCTGGAATTGCAAATGGCATAAGGACAAGGCCTTTCATAAAGTTATCCACTTTAGGAAAGTACATATACACGAGAAATACCGTAGGAACCATCACAACAAGAACAACTGCCAATGTCGTAAGTGTTAAGGTGATCGACCTTAGAACAGCCGATACAAAATTTGGATCCTGCACCAGTTCAACAAACCATTGGAACGTAAAATCCGAAGGTATAATCGTGTTGGACCACTCCGTCGAGGTTGCATAAAAGAAGGTAGAGGCAAACGGGAAAATCATATATAACCCAAAAACAACGAGTATCAAGAAACTCCCTAAATGTCTTCTCTTTGTTTTCATGCTAAATCTCTCCTTACCTTCTTTAGCATCACTTGGGATATAAAGAGGATTGCAATCATGATGATGGCAAAAATCACAGCTAACGTACTTCCGATAATTGGGCGGGCATAGATGTCACCGGAAACAAGCGAAGCGATCTGGATTGTCACTAAATTGACATTGCTGCCAGTCAAGGCATATGCTGTTTCATAAGTTCCCATCCCATTAGCAAACATAATGACGAACGTTCCTGCGATGCTGGGCATAATGCTCGGCAATCCGACTTTTCTCCAGTAGAACCAGTGGGATGCTCCCAACATAAAAGCCGCTTCTTTCCATTCTTTTCTAATTTTTTTCAAAGAAGGGTATATAAAGAGGATGCCTAAAGGGATTTGAAAGTATAAGTAAGTGATTGCCAGCCCTTGCCATGAATAGAGGTTAAATTTACTCAGAAATGGCAAGTTCATGTTTTCAATGAAAAGAGTAAATACTCCTGAATTTCCTAACAGGATAATAAAAGCAAAAGCTAATGGAACCCCCGCAAAATTGGCTGCAACATTAATATATACAGTCAGTTTATCCTGGATTTTTCCAGGAAGATTTGTCATTGCATAAGATACAATGATTGCAAAAATAATACCTACCACAGCAGAAAAGAGAGAAATTATTCCACTATTTAGGAACGATTGAGAATAAAATCGATTTGTAAACACTTCTACATAATTATCTAATGTAAAAGCTCCCGTTACTTCACTTGTGAAACTGGAGGTCACCATTAATACCATTGGGATTACTAAAAACAAAACGGTAATAAGAAGAAATGGGACCAATAAAATTAAACTCCTATTTGATTTCTCCCTCTTCAATCATGTTCACCCTTTCAGGACTTCCCAATCAATTTCCTCCATCTTTTGCCCCTTATCAATGCCAAGCATATAGCAGACAATAGGAGCTAATTGAAGCTGATCAATGACCCCTGTTCCAATATGCGGAGGAAAACCATCAGAAAAAATGAATAATGGTACTTCCCGATGCTCCCACATTGTACCGCCATGGTTACCAAAGTCATCCATACCGTGATCGGAGGTGACTACTATTTGATATCCCATCTCAATCCAGCGAGGAATATAAATCGCCAAAATTGTATCGATCCGATTTACTGCACGACGGTATTCGATTGAATTTCCGGTGAATTTATGCCCTTCATCATCGATATTCATTGAATGCACGTACATAAAATCAGGGTGATAGGTGCTAATTAAATGATGGGCATCCTGAAATAAATGCGAATCAGGATAGGTGTCTTCCGAATAAAAAATCCCGTGTTGAATATTTTTTGTACTATCATGCTGGATACGGTCTTCGAACATTGAGAACGGCGCTCGATTGTAGAGCTCGCTTACCCAATGATAAGCGGCAGCGGCAGTCGTTTTCCCTGCCTCCTTCGCCAGTGAAAAAATACTTTCTTCTTTCGATCGTTGTACGGAGTAATTCGAATAAATTCCGTTTTCAAAAGTAGGCACACCTGTCAATAAAACTTCATATAAGGGTCTGGAGTTGCTTGGAGATTCTGAAAGGACTTTAAAACGGCTTGCCAATTTTTTCTCGACGAAATGATTTAAAAATCCTAATTGCTGGATGGCTATGTCATATCGACAGCCATCCAGAGTGATCATCACTACTTTTTTATCGGGCATTTACTAACACCTCTTGTTGCCATAATCGAGGTAATTCAATAGCTGTTTTATCCCATGCTTCATGGTTTTTCACCTGTCTGACATTCCTGTAAGCTTCATCAGGTAGAAGTTTAGCTTTTACTTCTTCAGGCAGCTTAACATCACGAATAGGACGGGCATACCCTTTTGCTAAATTGATTTGACCTTCATCAGATAAAATATATTCCCTTACTAATTTTGCGGCATTCGGGTGTGGAGCATTTTTGTTTATAACAGTTGTATAACCGCTCATCACTGAACCATCGGTTGGGATTGTAACTTCAAAACGATCAGGATTGATTTGATCCCGATAATTTAAGCCATTGAAGTCCCAAACGATTGCAACATCGATTTCTCCTTTTTCCAAATTGGCAATAGTAGCATCAACCGCAGTCAATCGGCCTTTCTTGGCAATTTCATTAAAATAATCAATACCTGGCTGTATATTCGCTTCATCTCCGCCGTTTGCAATCGCAGCTGCTAAGACTCCGAACTGTGCTTGAGTCGCTTTCATAACATCCCCAACTGAAACTCTGTAATCACCATTTGCAAGCTCTGCCCATGAAGTTGGCGCCTTTTCTACATTTTGCTTATCCGTAATAAAAGCAATAGTACCTGTATAACTTAGTACCCAATCTCCGGCATCATCTTTTGCCCAATCGGGAATTTCATCCCAATAGGACGTTTTGTACTTCAAAGTCAAACCTCTTTGTTTTGCTAATGGTCCAAAGTTAATGCCAACATCACCAATATCTGCTGTTCCGTTCTTGCCTTCAGATTCAAATTTCGCCAGTTCTTCTGCACTTGACATATCAGTGTCAGATTGTTTAATTCCATATTTTGCTTCAATATTATCCCAAGTTTCTACCCAGTTCGCCCATGTATCAGGCATTCCAACACTCGCGATTTGTCCTTCTGCTTTTGCTTTTTCAACAATCGTCTGAAGTGGATCATTTTCATTTACTGTTGATACAGTGCTTTTCTTGGTATTTGTTCCGCATCCAGCTAATACTATCGAGAGGATACCCAAACCAATTGCAGTTTTTAATTTGCTTATTTTCATTTCAATTTCTCCTTGTACTTAATTTTCTTATTAGGATTGTAGTATTACCTAAAGTTGTTTACTTATGACAGAAATATGATTAAACATTCCTATGAGTCCTCCTTTCCATAGGAAACTTTAAATAAAGGTTCTAAATCAAATGTTGGGGTGATGTGATTTGCACACCACCCTTTAACTTAAATTATGCTATGAGAAT
>NZ_JBHSRM010000021.1:0-92301 GCF_042658975.1 Sporosarcina thermotolerans
AAACGGTGATTACGTGCATTTTTTTGTTTAATTTGCGTGAACACCCCAACAAATATTATAGAACCATAAATTTGATGAGGCATAATATAAGAAAAAACCGGAGGATGGTAATCATCTACTCCGGTTTTTTTTTACTAAATTTCTATATTGGTTTGTTCACCCGTAAATGGATGTAAGAATTGTACTTTCTTTGCTGTCAAACGATACTTACCATCTTCAGTTTCGCTGCCCCCGTATAATGTGTCCCCTTTGACAGGATGTCCAATATGGGAAAAATGTACGCGAATCTGATGCGTTCGTCCAGTTTCAAGGCTTGCTTCAACGAGTGTTGAAGCATCGAACCGTTCAATAATCTTAAAACGTGTGACGGCATCTTGTCCGCCCGGTGAGACTCGTCGTCGTGTTGGATGGTGCCGGTCGCGTCCAATGGGATATTGAAGCGTTCCCCTCACTCGTTTCAACCTACCATCCACTTCAGCTTGGTAGATCCGTGTGATCAAGCGTTCCTCTATCATCCGGTCGAAAAGTGCTTTCGCAATAGGATGTTTTGCAACAAGTACGATGCCTTCCGTGCCTTTATCAAGGCGATGGACATGTTCGGCGTATGTACCGCCGTTTTTAACGACATGAGCCATGACCGCATTCATGAAAGTATGGCCCTTATCGTTCTCATCGGGATGCGTTGCCATTTCTGCCGGCTTTGTGGCGGCGATAAGATGTTCATCCTCGAAAAGTATTGTAACGTTTCTTTCCTCATCAGGTTTGTAGGAAGACATTGCGTCTTTGAAGTGAAACAGCAGCTCTGTCCCATCTGTGAGGGGAGTACGCCAATCCAATGGAACCCCTGCTTTATCTGTAACTGCCTTGTCCATCCTCATTTGATGGACGGTTTTTTTACCTGCTTGCCATTCATTCCGTAGAAGTTCTTCAATTGTTACTCCGTCGCTGCTTGTTTTATAGTGAAATGAAATCATGTTGCTCTCCATCACTTTTCATCGTACTCATCAAAGAACGTGCGAATTGTTTCTTTGACATCCTCATCGCTTCCTTCAGGCAAACCAACCATGCGTTTCACTTCTTTGCCATCCTTGTAATGGATAAGGGCAGGCCAAGATTGGATCCCATAGGGTTGAGATTGATCACCGAATTCCAACATATTGAATTGATAAACATGGATGTTTTCTTCTTTTGCAACTGGCATTAAGAGAGGTGTCATCGCCATACAATATTGGCATTCTGGATGAAAGAAGTAGGCTGTGACGGACTCGCCGGAACTTACCTTATCGTATAATTCATCAGGAAGTACGATATTGCTGTAATTTTCATTACCAATAAGTGCAATAGTCGGCTTCTTCAGATCGTCTTTTCCATAAGGATTGTTTTTCAACTTCTCCTTATCAGATTGGTTGGATAACACAACGATCAATGCGAAGATAGCGATAATGACGCCACCAATAATAAATAATTTTTTCAATTCAATTAGACTCCTTCTGCCATTTTATCAAGAAAAGGCTTGTAATGAGGATTAACACGAATGCCGTCAAAGCCATGAACGGAATCGTGATGAATCCAAGATAATTTACATACTGCCCTGTACAAGGGACATTTCCACACGCGGGAGCGCTGTCATGCAAGAACGTTAACTTTTGTAGGCCGTAATGATAAATTGATATGGAACCGCCCACAATTGAAAATATTGCTGTCGTCAAAGCGATTTTGGCATTTTTTTGATACAAAGCGATTCCCGAAATTAAGACAATCGGATACATAAGGATTCGCTGATACCAGCAAAACGTGCAAGGTTCAAACCCTCGGACCTCCGAATAATACAAGGAACCAAGCGTCGCGATGAGGGAAGTAGTGAAAATGAAAATTAGGCCATTCTCCAACCTTTTCTGCATTGCCTCAACTCCTATTTATAGACTCCCATGATTGATTATACGGTGCTGTTGAATGCAAGTAAAATAATCGGAATCACATGATTTTTCTTCGTTAATTATGGGTATAAAATATGAAGAAAGGGTGAACTGAGGATGAGCGAAGAAATTGATTTATCGTCATTTGAAATGAGCATGATCATCCGAGAGATGGAAGAGGATGATATTGAAAAGATTTTGCAAATGCAGAAGGTCTGTTTCCCGGGTATGGATCCGTGGGAAGTGGGGCATTTGGAAAGTCATTTATCCATTTTTCCTGAGGGACAGTTCGTTGCCGAGTTGGATGGAGAAATAATAGGTTCCTGCTCGGGCCTGATCATCAATTTCGATGAGTATGATGACAGGCATACATGGGATGATATTTCCGACAACGGTTATATTACGAATCATAATCCGGAAGGGTATAACTTATACGGAATTGAAGTGATGGTCCATCCAGACTATCGAAGGATGAAGGTAGGCCAACGATTGTATGAAGCCCGTAAAGAGTTAGTGCAAAGACTGAATTTGAAGTCGATTATTATCGGTGGCAGGATTCCAAACTACCATCGATTTGCTTCCGAAATGTCTGCGAGGGAATACGTTGAGGCGGTAACGAGACATAAAATCTATGATCCAGTACTGACATTTCAATTATTGAATGACTTTACTTTGATGAGGATCAATCCGAATTATTTGCCTGATGATAAAGCCTCAAAAAAGTATGCTACCTTAATGGAATGGAATAATGTCGATTATAAAGCGACGACGAAACGCCATTATAAGACAAGCTATCCTGTGCGGATCTGCGTTGTGCAATATTTGATGCGAAAAATATCATGCTTCGAAGAGTTGGCACATCAATGCGAGTATTTTGTGGATGTTGGTTCTGACTCAAACTCAGACTTCGTTGTATTCCCTGAAATATTTACGACACAGTTAATGTCGTTCCTGGATGAACCATCACCGAGTCGGGCTGTCCGGAAGATGACAGAATATACACCACAATACATCGAACTGTTTACGAATCTTGCTGTACGTTATAATGTGAACATTATCGGAGGTTCCCATTTCGTTGAAGAAGAGGATGAGGAAGTTTATAACATTGCCTATCTATTCAGACGGGATGGATCAATCGAAAAGCAATACAAGCTTCATATTACGCCGAATGAGCGGAAATGGTGGGGAATCAGCCAAGGTGATTCAGTCCGTGTATTTGATACGGATTGTGGAAAGATTGCCATTCAAATCTGTTATGATATTGAATTTCCAGAGCTTGCGCGAATCGCGACGGATAAAGGAGCAAATATTATCTTCACTCCTTTTTGTACAGAAGATCGCCAAGGCTACTTGAGAGTACGGTATTGTGCGCAGGCAAGGGCGATTGAAAATCAGATTTACACCGTTATTTCCGGCACCGTGGGTAATTTGCCGCAAACGGAAAACATGGATATCCAATACGCACAGTCCGCCATTTTCTCTCCATCCGATTTCGAATTCGCCCGCGACGGAATTGTAGGAGAGACGAATGCGAATCTCGAAATGGTATTGATTGGTGATGTGGATCTTGAGATTTTACGCAGACAGCGTCAGGACGGGACAGTAAAACAATTGAAAGACCGCCGTCATGATATCTATCACGTGGAATATAAGAAGGATTGAGGTTTAGTCCGAAATTTTTTTTGTAGATTGAAGCGAACGCCGCAACTAAGAACGGCGTTGCGAGCAATGTTTATTGCGACCCTAAGCGAGCAGGAATGCCAAGATGGCTGCCTTAATTTCTGCAAAAGGCGCAGAAATACGGCAAATCGAACTCTCTCGTGGTTCGATTGGAAAGCGTCCGCCTGAAGCGGAAATCTGGTAGGCAGTCGCTAATTAATCACAATAAAAACGGCATCCCATTGGAATAGGGATGCCGTTTTATTATGACTCAACCGGAATATCTGTCACTCCACTTGATTTTTCAGCCTTGTGCTTCATTGCCTCAAGATAAAGGATATGATGACCTTCAACATCCTTCACGGTAAATTCATACCCTTGTTCAATAATCTTCTCGCCAGGCACTGCCTCAAATCGTTCAGACATGAACCAACCACCGATTGTATCGATATCTTCCTCTTCAATATCAATATCAAGGACGTCATTAACATTTTCAATTAACATTTTTGCATCGAATATATAATGGTTTTCATTAATCTTCTGTACTTCTGGTACTTCGTCTATATCGAACTCATCCTGGATTTCTCCGACAATCTCTTCCAAAATATCTTCAATTGTAACGAGCCCCGCAGTTCCACCGTATTCATCCATCAAAACGGTCATATGGATCCGTTCCCGTTGAATTTTAAGAAGGAGATCCCCTATTGCTACCGTTTCGATAACTCTGATGATTGGCTGCATATACTCGCTAACTGGTTGTTCACCCGTTGTCGGATCCTTGATGAATGCCGTCAATAGGTTTTTCATATTGACCAAGCCGATGACATGGTCTTTATCGCCATCTGTGACGGGGTATCTTGTAAATTGTTCAACACCCATCATCTCAAATACATCACGCAAAGTCATATCCTTTTCAATCGTCATCATTTCTGTCCGAGGCACCATAATCTCTTTGGCAATACGATCATCGAATTCGAATATCTTATTGACGAATTTATATTCGGATTGATTGATTTCGCCGCCTTTTAAGCTATCGGAAAGGATCATTCTCAATTCATCTTCAGAATGGGCCACGTCCGTTTCCGAAACGGGCTTGAAACCGAATAGGCGAATGATGAGACGTGCGGAACCGTTCATCCCTTTTATAACAGGGTACATTATGAAGTAAAAAATAATGAGCGGTTTTGCAGCTGATAAGGTAATGGCTTCAGCCCGCTGAATAGCGATGGTCTTAGGCGCCAACTCACCTACAACAACGTGTAGAAATGTTACGATTGTAAATGCAATGATGAAAGACAGAATCGTAGCTGCACGCGGCTCCAGTTCAAAATGAGCAAAAACCGGATTTAATATCAATTTCACGGTCGGTTCACCTAACATACCTAATCCGAGAGCGGTTATCGTAATCCCTAATTGACAAGCCGATAAATATTCATCTAAGTTGCTGATGACCTTTTTAGCAGTAAGGGCACGACGATTCCCTTCCGCGACGAGCTGATTGATCCTTGTTGTTCGTACTTTCACTATTGCAAATTCACTCGCAACAAAAAATGCGGTGAATGCGATCAAGGCAGCAAAGGCTGCCAATCGTATGGCAATTTCCAAATAAGTTTACTTTGCCCCGCACCCGAATGAGGGGTAGAACAAAGTGCACACCTCCTGTAAGGTTAAAATCGTTAGTTAAGTTAATAATAATTTATTTACAAGGAAATTACAAATAGTTTTGCCTAAGTCTTGTATAATAGATGAAATGTTTATGGAGGTGCGGAATTGAAAAATCTAAGACAGTCAACAGAAATTTTAAAGACATCATTACTTTTAGGGCTAACTTCATTTGGGGGTCCGGCTGCTCACATCGGCTATTTCCGTGAGGAGTATGTGAAGAAAAAGAAGTGGTTGGATGATAAGATGTATGCCGATATCGTGGCATTATGCCAGTTTCTACCGGGGCCGGCAAGTTCTCAAGTGGGCATTGCAATCGGGTTAATGCGTGGAGGTTTGCTTGGCGGTATTTTGTCGTGGATCGGATTCACGTTGCCATCCGTCCTGCTTCTTATGGGATTCGCATGGCTAATTTCCTCTTCTGGATCATTCGATATTGGTTGGATAAAAGGATTGAAGATTGTTGCAGTCGCTGTAGTTGCACATGCCTTGCTTGGAATGGGCAAGTCACTGACTCCTGATCGGACAAGGATTACGATTGCAATAGCCGCGGCGATTTTGACACTATTAATACCTACAGCAATTGGACAGATTGCTATTATTGCAGGAGCAGGACTGTTCGGATACGGTCTTTACCGGAAAGACGATGCCCCTAAGCCAACAGCTATTCATCTTTCATTTGGAAGAAAGACGGGTGTTGCGGCATGGACGATATTCTTTATATTGCTCATCGGAATACCTGCAATTCGAGCGTATTTCCACAACGCAACTATTGCTATCTTTGATATTTTCTATCGTGTTGGGTCAATCGTCTTCGGTGGTGGGCATGTCGTATTGCCAATGCTTGAACGGGAAGTAGTACCAGCAGGTTGGATGGACGCGGAGACGTTCATCGCGGGATATGGTGCAGCACAAGCGGTGCCCGGACCATTATTTACATTATCCGGCTATTTAGGGCAGTTGATGAATGGGCCGGCGGGGGCGGCAGTTGCGGTAGTCGCCATGTTTTTGCCGTCATTCTTACTGGTTATCGGAACGTTGCCGTTTTGGTCGGCGATCCGCTCAAAGAAAGGGATCCAAGCGGCTCTTAAGGGAGTGAACGCTGGTGTTGTCGGCATTTTACTTGCAGCGCTCTATAATCCCGTATTCACAAGTGCCATCTTGCATCCATCTGATTTTGCAATTGCACTAATAGCATTTGGACTATTGCAGTATTATAAATTATCCCCGTGGATAGTCGTATTGGTTACGGCGATTTTAGGAGCATTATCACATATGGTGTTGGGATGAATATTCAGATGTTCATTTACATACAGTGAAAAATGCTGAAATTGTACTAAAATAAAACAATTGCTCGAAATGTATTGACAAATGAAAATTGGAAATGTATTGTAGAATTATCCGAAAGTCAAAATAGTAAGGGAGGTGCGGGAAATGAAAAAAGTAAATCTAATCAAACAACAATTTCATAGTTCCGTGCCGTATTGGTCTTTATCTATTATTTGAAATGATACCAAGACGGCTTGAATTGCCGTTCCTTTATAATGAGCACACGCTTATCCATAGGAGGCGTGTGCTTTTTTGTCTTTTCTGATAAACAAAAATGGTGTTTTCACTTTTAGTGTGATTGCATATAAAAAAACAGGAAAGGGGCGCTGATGATGAATGTCATGAATCAGCAACGGAAACTATTGAAAAAGGACTCTCTTGAAAGTGGATAGTCGATAGAGAAGAAGGAAGAAGGTTGAAAAATGTTTTCAGTTTTATTTAAATTAAAATGGTTTTTTAAAGAGAATCGTAAAAGGTATACAATAGCACTCGTCCTATTAATGGTCGCAAATATCCTTGTGATTTTGCCACCATGGATCATAGGGCAGGCGATTGATGCGATTTATACACAGTCGATGACGGCAAAACTGTTGGCGCTGTTTATTGGAGCAATGTTACTGATCATGCTCTTTTCGTATTTCGGAAACTTTATATGGCAGTATCAGTTATTCGGCGGTGCTTATGTCATTGAGCGGCAATTAAGATCGCGGCTCATGAGGCATTTCCTTAAAATGACTCCGACATTTTATGAAAAGAATAAGACAGGGGATCTGATGGCGCGCTCCACAAATGACTTGCGCGCAATTTCGGAAACAGCCGGTTTCGGAATAATGACCCTCGTCGATTCGACAGTGTATTTAGGGACACTTATTATTACGATGGGCTTTGTCGTCTCATGGAAGTTGACATTAGCGGCAATTATCCCGTTGCCTATATTGGCTTTTATTCTCCAGTACTTGGGGAAGAAAATCCATGAACGGTATATGACTGCCCAACAGGCATTCGGCGATTTGAATGATGAAGTCCTTGAAGCGGTTGCTGGCGTCCGTGTCGTCCGTGCCTACGTGCAAGAACGTGCTTCTGAGAAGCGGTTCGCAGATATGACAGAAGATGTGTACAAGAAAAATATGCATGTCGAAAAGATTGACGCATTATTCATGCCATTTTCAAAAACGCTGACGGCTTTGACGTATATGATCGGTCTTGGATATGGTGCGTTTTTAGTATCGACTGGCGAGATGACGTTAGGAAATCTTGTTACATTCAATGTGTATTTAGGGATGATTGTCTGGCCGATGTTTGCAATCGGAGAGCTGATCAACGTTTTACAACGAGGAAATGCCTCGCTTGACCGCGTCATGGAGACGTTGAATTACGAGGAAGACGTCAAGGATCCTGAACAGCCTGTTGATCTTGAAAAGCCTGAAAATGTCGGTTTCAATGATGTTAGCTTCACTTATCCAATGTCGCACTCAGTGAATTTGGATAAAATCGAACTGAAGTTGGATAGGGGTCAGACGCTTGGAATAGTCGGAAAAACCGGTAGCGGGAAAACGACTTTTGTAAAACAGCTATTGCGTGAATACCCAGCAGGAGAAGGGGAAATCGCCTTTTCTGGTGTTGCCTTGCAATCTTTGAAGAAAGACCAGGTACGTGATTGGATCGGCTATGTACCGCAAGACCATGTTCTCTTCTCAAGGTCTGTACGGGATAATATCCTGTTCGGACGGCCGGAAGCTACGGAAGACGATATTGCGGAATCCATCAGACTTTCCTATTTTGAAAAGGATTTGCAAATGCTGCCGTCTGGACTGGATACACTTGTAGGTGAAAAGGGTGTTGCGTTATCGGGAGGCCAGAAGCAACGGATTTCAATTGCACGTGCTCTCGTGAAAAATCCTGAAATCCTTATCTTAGATGACTCGCTATCAGCAGTCGATGCCAAAACGGAAGCGAAAATCATCGAGAACATCCAATCGGAACGTTCAGGCAAAACGACGATTATTACGACACATCGTCTATCTGCTATCCAACATGCGGATTGGATTATCGTGCTTGACGATGGCAGTGTCATTGAAGAAGGAAGACATGAAGACTTGCTTGCGAATAACGGATGGTATAAAGAGCAATTCGACCGCCAGCAAATTGGGGAGGTTGAATAAGATGGGTACCGGAAAACGTTTAGTGCAGTATGCACTTGATTATAAAAAGTTATTAATTACAGGATTGTTTCTTCTCGCAATAGCGGTTGCGGCGGATTTGATGGGACCGATGATTGCAAAACGGATCATTGATGACCATATTGCAACGTCGATTGACAAATCAATTAATTTTACACCAATCGCTAAGCTGTTAGCCGTATTTTTCGGGCTTGCGGTAGTGACAGCGATTCTAAGGTATTTTCAATATTTATTGTTACAAAAGGCGGCAAACAGAATCATTCAGAAATTGCGGAATGAATTGTACGCGCATATTCAAACATTGCCAATCCGCTATTTTGATAATTTGCCTGCTGGAAAGGTTGTTGCGCGGATTACGAATGATACAGAAGCGATCCGAAATTTATACGTTACGGTCGTGTCGCAATTTGCGATTAGCGGCATGTATATGCTTGGGATTTTCATCGCATTGTTCTTTTTAGATCCAAAGATGGGAGCCATTACGCTTTTCGTCTTGCCTGTCCTTTACGTTTGGATGAAGTTGTATAGAAGGTTCGCCTCTAAAGTGAATCACATCATCCGAAGCAAAAACAGTGAAATGAATGCGATGATCAATGAATCCATCAATGGAATGACGATCATCCAGGCATTCCGCCGTGAAAAACAGATGGACGGGGAATTCAATGCGATAAACGACGAGCATTATACGTATCAAAGCAAGCTTTTGAAAGTTGAAGCTGCGACTTCACATAACCTCGTCGATATTATCCGTTCATTGGCGTTTGTTTTCTTGATTTGGTATTTTGGTGGGGCTTCGTTAACCGCGGAGAGCGTCGTTTCAGTCGGTATGCTTTACGCATTCGTCGACTATATTACAAGGTTGTTCAACCCGATTACGGGGGTCGTCAACCAGTTCGCGCGACTTGAGCATTCACTTGTAGCAGCTGAACGTGTCTTCGGATTGATGGACCGTCCTGGGGAGGCGGTCAGTGATGTGAAAATCGCACGTTACCGTGGGAATGTCCGATTTGAAGACGTGTGGTTCGCTTACAAGGATAAAGAATACGTGTTGAAAGATATTTCATTTGAAGCGAAGCAAGGGGAAACGGTGGCGCTTGTCGGCCATACGGGCTCGGGGAAGAGTTCAATTATGAACTTGTTGTTCCGTTTTTATGATGTATCGAAAGGGAAAATCACAATTGACGACATGAATATTGGGGAAATGTCACGTCAGACAATCCGTGATCATATGGGAATCGTCTTACAGGATCCGTATTTATTCAGCGGAACTGTCGAGTCGAATATTAGCCTCGGTGATACAAGGATTACACGGGAGAAAGTTCAAAATGCGCTTGATGCAGTCGGCGGAGACCGGGTGTTGAAGCATTTACCAGGTGGGATTGATGAGCCAGTCGTAGAGAAGGGGAGCACGCTTTCTTCCGGGCAGCGGCAATTGATTTCATTCGCACGTGCGCTTGCTTTTGACCCCGCGATTTTGATATTGGACGAAGCAACGTCCAATATTGATACGGAAACCGAGGAAATCATCCAGCATGCGATGGATGTGTTGAAGAAAGGGCGTACCACGTTCATCATCGCGCACCGACTATCGACGATTAAGAATGCGGACCGGATATTAGTGCTGGACCGTGGGGAAATCGTCGAGCAAGGCAATCATGACGAATTGCTTGCGCTTGGTGGACAATATGCACAGATGTATAAACTGCAGGCAGGGAATGGATTGAGTGCGGGGTAAGTTTGTTGAGGGAAGGGACTTCTTAAATGGAGTCCCTTTTTTGCTGGATTCATAGGAGTCTCCTTGTAAAAAGCAGGTGTCCTCGCAAACCGTTAAAGTGTGCCCTCAACGGTGCAAGTCTCCCCGCAAATCGTTAAAGTGTGCCCGCAATGTAGGAAAGTGTCCCCGCAATTCGTTGAAGTGTGCCCTCAACGGTGCAAGTCTCCCCGCAAATCATCGAAGTCTCCCCGCAACGCGCGGGTGTCCTCGCAAATCGTTGAAGTGTGCCCGCAATGTAGGAAAGTGTCCTCGCAAACCGTTAAAGTGTGTCCTTAACGTAGGAAAGTGTCCCCGCAACGGTGTGAAGTCTGCACGCAATGGTGAGGAATGTCGATGTATAATCGAGGATTGTTGTTGTTTTTTGTCGAAGCTTTATGTGATATAATTGTGGACAAGTGAGTAATTATTTATATTGGAAAGAGGGTGAATATTGGTGAATGGAGATATCGCAAAACAAATTTTAGCTGAGCTTCAAGGTATTAAGGCGGAAATGACAGAATTCAAAGCGGAGATGGCAGAATTCAAGGCGGAAATGACAGAATTCAAAGCGGAGATGAAAGAATTCAAGGCGGAAATGACGGAATTCAAGGCGGAGATGACAGGTGAAATAAAGGGGATTAAGGATGAACTGAAACTGACGAATGAGAGATTATCCAATTTAGAGGAGAAACAGCAACTGATTTATGATCAAACGGCACATTTGACTGAATTTCGTACGGAGACAACTGAGCGTTTTGAACAGTTGGCGACTAAAAAAGACTTGGAGTTTTTTGATTTCAAAATCATTCAACATGAACGTGAGATTTTCAATCTGACGCATCAGTCTTAAAGTCATTCTTTAAAATTAAATAAAGTATTCTGTGGGAAATTTGAAGTCGACTCAACAGACTTCTTTTTTTTTTGCGTTTTTTTAGTGATTAATGTGCCTGTCAGGGGAGTTATGCTGCATTTTTGGTGTTTATGCGTATATATTGGGATTTATGCATCATTTATTGTGTTTATGCGTTTTTGGAGGGATATATGCGTTTTTCACAGTGTTTATGCGTTTATTGGCACATTTATGCATATTTCGACTACCAAAATAGCAAATCCTTCTTTCGAGGTTTGAGTAGAATGAAAATTCCGTTGCGAAATGTTTCGTAAACACGTATATTTAGAGTATCGAAGCATCTTAGAGCGGAAAGTTGGAAATGCAGATGATACGCGTCGGTGAGTGGAAACATAAATTCTTTTCTTTTAATCGAAATGTAAGACTTTTTATAATTGGAAACGCGCTTCTCCAAGTAGGGATGGGTGTTTTCATGGTCATGTACAATTTATACATACGGGAGTTAGGGATGCCGGAAACGGTGAATGGAAAGGTGATTTCCATGACTGCGATGGCATCTGCAATCATGCTTGTACCCGCAGGATTTTTAAGTGATAAATTTGGGCGGAAATGGATGATTGTTGGCGGAGCACTACTTGCGGTGACGACGTTATTCTATCGGGGAATTGCAGTTTCAGAAACTCCAATAATCACTGCTGCATTTTTAACGGGGTTATTCATGGCATTCGTCCAAGTGTCGGGAATCCCGTTTCTTGCGGAAAACTCTTCCCCTACGGAGAGAGTTAAACTTTTCAGTGTCAACTTTGCAATCATCACGATTGCGAACGTCATTGGTAGTTTATCCGGTGGAATTATTGCGGATGTGTTGGAAACCGTATTGAAGATCAGTGCGGCTGAAGCAATCCGATATGCATTGATGGTTGGAGCATCGATTTACACATTGGGATTAATCCCGTTATTCAAACTGCAAGAAAAGCCCGCGAAAGAGAAAAAGGCGAAACCGCAACCAACCTCTCAGGAAGCCCCTGCATTGGATGATAGTTTCAAGCGAAATTTAATTGTCATTTTCCATTTTTCCTTTGCAAGCTTATTGATAGGCTTTGGTTCGGGTTTAGTAGTTCCCTATTTGAACTTGTATTTCGCGAATCGCTTTGACGCGACAAATTCTTATATTGGTTTTGTTCTTTCGTTAGGTTCTGCGATGACGGCAGTGGCGGCAATGATCGGCCCAGCACTTTCAAGGAAAGTCGGCAAGGTGAAGGCGTTAATTTTATTCCAAGTCCTATCAATCCCTTTCCTATTATTGACGGCATACACGACATCATTATGGTTGGCTTCGCTCGGATTCCTTCTTAGACAGGCGCTTATGAATGCGGGCAATCCGATACAAAGTGCGGTTGCGATGGAAGTTGTGTCGGATAAGTACAAAGGGCTTGCCAATTCCATGAACCAGATGGTTTTTTCCCTTGGATGGGCAATTATGGGAACGGTCGCGACAGGACTTGTCGTCACTCACGGGAATTATTGGGGATATGCATATGCATTCACGATAACTGCTGGACTTTATATCATTTCATCTACTTATTATTATTTTATTTTTGGAAGAAGGAAATTGGCAGGAGAATAAAACAAAAGCGGAGGGGTGCGTTTACAGCCACCCTCCGCTTTTCTTTATTGTCCAGCTCCGGGTGGCAGATACTCGGGTCATAAGTCAGCTCCCCTACATGGCGAAGAGCGCCATTTCGTGGATCTGCCTTACGCCTGTCGCATCTAACCGCCACCCTCCGCTATTCTTTATTCGCCTCTTTGATACTGCGTTTCCTTCCAAGCATTTTGCTCGTCTGGCACTCTGCTTTTATCCTCGAAGACGTTTTCGGTTTTCTGATTTTGGATTTTCAATTGTTCCTTTTCTTTGTACAATTGCTCAGGGGTCTTTTCGTTATCCTTCGCCATATACGTCGCCTCCTTATCGAGGGATAGTATGGTCGGAAAATTTTCCTTCATTCATACACATGGAATGTCATCAGTTCGTGAATCATTTTTTTGACCTTTTCTTCGTCAGAAGGTGTTTCACCATCCCAATTGATGGTACCGTGAGGCATGTAATCTCCGGAGTATCGTTGATTTTGATAGAAGAATGAAAATGTCCAGCCAGGTAAATTAACTCCTGCGAACATTGGTTTATAGCTGAAATGCTGTAGCATCAAATCTCTCCTTTCATAGATGCGCGCCCATCCGCATAAAGTTAAACAAAAGATACGAAAGGGTGCTGACGTGTTTGTCGATAAATTAAAACAAGCGATTGAGGATGAATACAAGGACTATTATTTCTATAAGTCGATGTATGAGAAAACCGATGATGCGCTTTGGCGGGATTTCATCCAGCATGCGTATGAGGATGAAAAAAGTCATTATGAAATGTTGCAGCAAGTCTATTATATGATGACCGGGACGTTTGTACAAAATCCAAAGAAACCGATTCCTTGTTACAATTTTAAAGAATGTGCTAAGCAGGCGCTTGTTGATGCGTTGGATTCGGTAGAGACATATAAGGAGTTGTTGTTGATGGTTCCGTTTCAGCAGGCATATAATCCAATTTTCATTGCGATGCATGATGAGATGGAGCATGCGATTCGGATGTCGACGATTTATAATTCATTGAAGTGATTGAAGACAAGAGACCATCTTTTTGATGTTCCCGTGTTTTTTTGTGTATAAAAACCGTTGATTTGCGCTGCAGGCGGACGCTTTCCAATCGAACCACGAAGAGTTCGATTTGCCTTAATTTCTGCGCCTTTTGCAGAAATTAAGGCAGGGGCTAACTACTTCCCGCTCCCTCGGAGTCGCCACCTTTCGCTTCAATCAACTATAAATCCCAATTCATCACAGAATAACTGTTTAAAATATTGTGCAGCCTCTAACATTCTTGGCCCATACCAGAACATTTCGCCGTCTACGAGGATTGGTTTGGTATTGGGCATTATTGCTGTGAACTCGTTTAAATGCTTTTCTTTAAATGGGAAGGGCTCTGATGCTAAGAATACGTAATCGAGATTCGCTTTTTGGAAAACTTCTGCTGTAACGGCGGGATATCTTCCGTCGGCTTCTGTAAAAGGGTTGGTGAATCCCATCTTATTAAGAAGCGAGTTGATGTATGTATCCTTCCCGACTACCATATATGGTTTCCGCCATATGACATAGGCGATGCGTTTTCCGAGCGCTTTTGGCAATGAATCGAATTCTTGCTGAATGGTGCTGACTAATTTGACAGCTGCTTCTTTCTGATCTGTCAAATCACCCATGTCTTCTATCATCTGGAAAGCTTCATCCACAGACTGCACTTCTGCTACATAGACAGGGATATGCTTCTCTAACTCTTCCACGATTTCTTTTGTATTCTCTTCTTTTTCAACGATGATTAAATCGGGTTTTACGTCTATGATTGCCTCAAGCTTAATGTCTTTTGTGCCCGCAACGGCAGGGATACGTTCAACGATTCCCTTCGGATGAATGCAAAAACGAGTCCTGCCGACGATTTTCTCTTCCAATCCAAGTGAAAGAAGCGTATCCGTAATGCCTGGACATAAAGAGACAATCCGTTTTGGCGGATAGTGATACGTGACGCTTCGACCGACCCGATCGACTACTGTTTTATTCAAAGTTGAATCACTTCCCTTCATTAAAAAACTTTCCTACTTCCTTCGCTACAGTTTCAGGAGATTTTAAGGATAACGGCTCGCCCTGTAAAAAGTTGAACACGTTCATATCGCTCGTTTCAAGCATCCCGATTGTCATGCGTGGAACGAGACGGAAATGGACTTGTTCTGCAGCGTGCTTTTTCACGGGGATATGCATGACTGCATTAAAGCTTTCCACTCCCTGTTCTTTGAAATAAAGGAAGAAACGAAGCATGCTTTTTGCAAGATCCTCGTAATTCCCACTACCAAGTTCATCGAAAGAAGCGGCCTCGAAAATCCCGATGAAATCATAATGACTTTTCGGAGCATAGGCATGTAGCCAACTAATCGAGCCAACGTGCCCAATCCAACGTTCTCCAAGATTACGTTCTTCAGAGACAAGGGAAGTTAAGTAATTTTCTCCCTCTTTTTCATAGAAGGAATGGCTATTCGTCGTGATGGCCGACTGATAATTCGTCGGCTGTTCCGACGCCAACACTTGGATATGCGGATGCAAAATACTTCCTCCTGAAGGCGGCAAGTAGTTCCAATTGATGGAGACATATTCTGTTTGATTGTCAAACTCCAATACCTTTTCAATATACTGATGGGCGGCTTTAAATGAATCCGCAATGAGTTCCTCCGTAAATTCTTCAGGCTTCACATAATGTTGATTGGACATTCTGACGACCGCATTATGCTTGCTGTACGGAAATAGATTCGGGAATACAATCGCTTCCCTGGCGATAAACCGCCCACCTTCGACCAATTCATCGGGAAAACGTGGAGTGATTTTCGAGACGTTTTCGGCACAGAAAGGGCATTTAACTCCTTCCGTCTCTTTCGCAAGCTGAGAATAATCCTTCGGGATGAACGGTGCACCTGGGTCGAAAATAATCCGTGAAGTTTCCCCAGTCAATGGGTCGAAACGAATTTCTGTCTTTCGGTCAATCAACTTCTCGTCTTGCATCGGGTCATGGAATGTAAAGAACTCCTCATGTTTTCGAAATGAAATTGGCATGGTCTTGCTCCCCCTCAAAATAGTCTTTCTCTCATTCTATCGTTAACTTACAGAAAAGTCAGCCGGATGAGTCGCTACATTTTGTTCAACTATGGTAAAATAGATTATAGAATAATTTGTCTACTTAAAGAATACGAGATAGGGGAAAAGTGAATATGTTTAAATCAGCGACACTATACACGAATAATGTAAAAGCGTTAAGACGGTTTTACGGCAATGTGCTGGAATTGGATATTACAGAATCTGCACCAGAACAGTTCACAGTCAGGATCGGGGAATCCCTTCTGACGTTCAAACATACAGACCAACCTGCATTCTACCACTTTGCAATCAATATTCCTGGTAACCAATTTTCGATGATGAAGTATTGGATAACAGACCGCGTCACATTGAATCGGGAAGAGGGGCGGGATGAAGTGTACTTCCCAAGCTTCGATGCGGATTCAATGTATTTCGAAGATCCTACGGGGAATATCGTTGAATTGATAGGTAGGCGAAAACGCGACTTATTCGGTGACCTGACAAAAGAGTCATTCCTTAATATTAGTGAAATTAGCATCACAACCCCCCATGTCGTTGAGGTGGGTGAACAGTTGCAAGACCTTGGGATTCCATTACGAAGTGGAACGGAAGTAGACCCTCATGAACTGAATTTCCTTGGTCGGGGTGACAAATTGATTGTACTTGTCCCACCAGGGCGCAAATGGTATTTTTCAAAAAAAACCGCAGTAACATTCCCGCTTGAAATGACATGGAATGATGTAGTTATCAAATTGGATAGTGAAGGTAAATTGGAGTTATAGAATGGTAGGGGTAAGAGGAGGGGAGTAGTAATGGAAGAAGAATATATGAATGAGAAGAAAAAGTTCGACGAGAAAAAATTAATGATGAGAGAAGCGGGCTTTGTAGTATTAGTGATCATACTTTTTCTTCAATACTTTAAATTTGCCGCTTACTTGGAGAATCAATTCTTTTTTAACAGTCCATTTAAGGGCCTTCTTATCTTGATTTTGGGGATTCCTTTATGTTACTTAGCGGCAAAATATTTGGTTAAGGTGATTAAGAAAATAATATAAAGGATTGAGTTAAGTGTGTGGTGAACAAGAAGACCGTAGTAATAACGGTTGGAATAATCAGGGGGAGATTTAATGTTTCCTACATTAGAGACAGATAGGTTAATATTACGAGAATTAACAAATGAGGATGCAGAAGGTATTTTTGCTTGTTTTTCAAACGACGATGTAACACGTTTTTACGGACAAGAAACATTAAAAAGTATTGAAGAAGCTAAAAAAATCGTGGATTTCTTTTCGAAAAGCTATATTGAAAAAAGAGGTATACGTTGGGGAATTGAGCGAAAAGAAACCAAAGGTATAATTGGGACAATTGGCTTTAACAATTGGTTGTCAAAACATAAACGAGCTGAAATTGGTTACGAAATTCACCCGCATCAATGGAGAAAGGGATATACCTCAGAAGCTGTTTCTGAAGTTCTTTCTTATGGCTTTGATGCTATGGGTTTAACTCGCATAGGTGCAGTCGTATTTATTGAAAATGAAGCCTCGAATAAATTACTAAAAAAAGTAGGTTTTCAAAAAGAGGGAGTTTTAAGAAATTATATGTACCAAGATGGAAAATCATATGATACAAATGTTTATTCCCTTATAAAAGAATAGTATTAAACAATCGGGCGCAAACGGCATAGTGACGGTGCCAGTTTTGCATATCGTGCTTGGTGTTAGGTTCTTGTTGAATTTTGAGTTATTTGAGAACCTAACATTATAGTGCAACTTTAGTGGAAAGGGGTTTATAGGTGATAAAAGAACGTAATCGTTTATATTTCATCGATAATATAAAAATAGCTTTAATTATGCTCGTAGTAGCCCACCACGCAGGACAAGCCTATGGACCTGGCGGTTGGTGGTACTATTTGGATGATGAATCTATTAACTGGTTGGGCAAATTCTTCTCTGTTAATGCAGCATTTTTTATGAGTATGTTTTTCTTATTATCCGCCTACTTTCTCCCGCCATCAATCGCGAGGAAAGGACCGAAACTGTTTTTAAAAGAACGGTTTATAAGAATTGGTATTCCATTACTATTAGGGTTTCTTGTAATGATTCCTATTCTAATGTATTTATATTACATTAATTTCAGAGATTATGGACCCATTTCATTTTTTTCTTACTATCTAAACATTTTTTTTGGACTTGGTAATCAACCTGCGAATTGGACTGGACCATCATGGCCAGATATGCAATTTGGCCATTTATGGTTTTTGCAGCATTTACTTGTGTATGCGGTTGTGTATTCAGTATGGACGATCTTTACATCTAAGAAATCCACACATATATCGGATGGGGAAATTAAGGTTTCTCAGATCTTGACTCTATGGTTGGTCGTTAGTTTAGCGACTTTCATTACAAGGATATGGTTTCCTATTGATCATTGGACAGCTTTCTTAGGATTTATTCAAACTGAATTTGCACATGTACCACAGTATGCGAGCTTCTTTTTTTTAGGCATAATGGCTTATCGTCGTAAATGGTTTTTAACGTTGAGTGCAAAAGCGGGATATATGTGGCTTGCTATTGGTCTATTACTAGTTGCCCTTTTGTATTTTGGAGGGAATTCAGTCTATCCTTTTCTTTTAAAAGGTGGACCATACTTCGGTTCGTTGACCCGATCATTTATCGAGACGTTATTGTGTATTTCGCTTGTAATCGGTCTACTAATTTTATTTAGAGAAAAAATTAACGGCACTAGTCGTTGGTCAAGGACGTTATCAAACAATGTATTTGTTGTTTATTTCATCCATGTCCCAGTAGTAGTCTTCCTTCAATATTCGTTGAATGACCTACCACTCCCGGTATGGACGAAATTTCTTATAACGACATTTTTAGGGATCATTCTAAGTTTCTTGATAAGTCATTTTGTATGGCGAAAGATTCCATACCTTAAAAATATGATGTAAAAGGAAAAAGCCGGCATAATGCTGGCTTTGCTTGGTACCAGGTTCCGGTTGGATTTTTCATAAACGTTTCTATAACTAAATGTATTAAGGAAATTAGATTTTCTTATTCCATAATCGAACAGTAAGCCTATGAGGGCTTGGTCAAGAATAATTGGAAAAAAGGTTTGGTGTTAAACATGTTTTTTGTTCAAATGTCCGGCTTTCCTGGCTCGGGAAAGTCCACACTATCCCGACAAATTGCTAAGAGAACCGGTGCGGTCATAATAGACCATGACATTGTAAAATCTGCTTTATTAAATTCAATAGACGATAGTTCAATTGATGCAAAATTCGCTGGTAAGATATCTTATAATATTGATTGGTCTTTAATTGAATTTTATTTATCTCAAGGACAGAATGTAGTATTTGATAGTCCCTGCTTTTATCAAGAAATGGTTGATAAAGGGTTGGAATTGTCTAAAAAGTATAATGTGAAATACAAATACGTTGAGTGCTACCTTAACGATTTCGATGAGGTTAATAATAGATTAAAAAACCGAGTAAGAATGGTAAGTCAAATAAGTGGGATAAATTCTGAAGAGGATTTTATATACACTTTAGAAAATAGCAAAAAACCTACAGGATGTAAGTGCCTAATAGTAGATACTGGCAAACCCTTAGAGAGCTATATTGATAAGGTAATAAATTACATAAATGAAGCGAAATAGACATTGTTCAGCTAAATGGCTTGATTGCCGATCTAAAGCGTTCAAAAAAAAAGCACAGTGCCGAGCAATCGTAAGGGGGAAATATGGGGATTTTAAAGGGGAAAATAGCAATTGTAACTGGAGCAAGTCGTTCCCAGGGTATTGGCTCTGCAATTTGTTTGAGGCTTGCAGAAGCGGGCGCCGATATTTTTTTTACACATTGGAGCAATTATGATGAAAACGAAGGTGTTGGAGTAGATGAAGGTTATCCAACAGTTTTAAGTAACCAGATAAAAAACATGGGAGTACGTTGCCATCATATGGAGATTGATTTGTCTAAGTTAGATGCACCAACAAACATTTTGAATCGTACTGAAGAAACTCTTGGCGTTGCAAGTGTGTTAGTAAATAATGCAACCTATGAAAAGTTAGTTGACTTCCGTACCTTAACCGCGGAAGTGCTTGATAGACATTATCAAATAAACAACAGTGGACCCATTTTGCTGAGCACAGAATTTGCTAAAAGGTTTGAAAAAGCCTTCCCAGGAAAAAGTGGTGGAAGAATCATTAACCTGGTCTCAAAAGGACCAGATCCCAACAATTTAGCCTATATTGCTTCGAAAGGTATGATCATTGCACTTACTGAACCACTATCAGTTGGACTTGCTCCTATTGGTATTACTGTAAATTCAGTTGACCCAGGACCGACTGATTCGGGTTGGATGGATAAATCAACAAAAGCGTCTTTATCACAACTTTTTCCTACAGGAAATGTTGGAACGCCGGATGATGCTGCAAGGTTAGTAAAATTTTTAGCGAGTGATGAATCTGCATGGATTACTGGTCAAGTTATCAAATCCGAAGGTGGATTTTTAGGCAGATAGAATACGGCAAACGGACGAATAGGCTTTCCTTTTGGAGCTTTGAATCGTCTTGAAATAAAATAAGCGCACCTTACACCGGCCCTCAGGGTTCGTGTGAGGTGTATTTTTGTTGAACATAACAAAATAGTCGGTGTGAAGAGTATGAAATGAATAGTTTGCTGAATAGTCCCTTCGTTGAAACAAAATGTTGTTTCACTCCGTCTAACTCTTATAAAGCTAAGAAGGAGAGGATAGGTTTGAAGAAATTAAGTATAATGGTGAGCATTCTTTTCTTGGCTGCTTGTTCAGCGGAAACAATAACGGATGAAAGAGCAAAACCAGAAGCGAACGTCGTGAAAGTTTCCGAGAAAGCAGTTCAACCTGTAGAGGCAGAAGAACAGGAGTATATCAAAATTTCAAAAGATAATGCTCCAAAACTTTGGAGTGATGCTGATGTTCAACTATGGAAGTATGTGATGGACTTCTCCCTTTCTGAAGAATTGGGTTATAAGCAAGAAATTACAAATTGGAGAAAAGTAGAGGATGAATTTGATAAATCGCTCTCATCACCTAATCAAACTTGGGAAAATCCAGGAAAACTATTGTTAGCATTCATGACTGATGTAGAAGTTAGCAATTACTTAGGTCAAGAAATTTGGGAGGTCAATACACGAATCGAATTTCTGGATGAGAATAATGCATTAGGCTATATCATGAGTTATGGCTTTTTTGATGATTCAACTGCTGGCTATGATACCAAATTAAAGATGAAAAAAGAGAATGGATATTGGTATATAGAATCTGCTGAAGAACGAGACCATTGTTCAAGGGGTATCGGTGAAAAAAGTGGGTTTTGTCTATAAATTCCACTAAGTTCAATATGGGGATGTGTGAAATGGAAAGGAAGTATAGTAAGTACTCCGTAATTTTAGTTGTCGTTGGGATCTTTGTTGCGTATATGATTTTTCCGCCTTTCAATATAACATTTGGAAAGTGGTCTATGGTAGCCATACCGATTGGTTTTGCCATCTACTTAACAGGTGTAATACTTGGGATAAACGCCTTTTTAAAGAAGGAACAGGGGTTTCTAAAATATATCTCAATAATTTCTATTGCATTGGGCGTTTTATATGTTTTATTCCTTTTTACTATATTTGGAGGCGAAATTTAGATTGGGAGAAAGGGGAACTCACGATTAAAAAACAATCCATAGTACTTGTAACGATTTTTGTCCTTATTGTTTCAGGTTGTGGCTCACCCCATCAGACAAACAATAATAGACTTTAAAGTTGTCGATTAGTGGGATTAATTGTACTCCCTGGTGGCCTAACAAAAAACACCATTTCTCGAATAAGAGATTGGCGTTTATTGGTAACAGGTTGATTGATGGAGCAAAAGCCTATGTTTGTGGAAAAAGGTTTAAAATAATTAATTCCACTTCTTTCCAATTTTATGACTCAGTAAAAATAACGGTATAAAGATGATCATAACAGCTATTGCACCAAGGATCGAATTCAAGGATAACATATCCGTGTTATAGAAACGGTAGAAGAATAAACTATAATAAGGAATGATCAATAATAGTGATGTCAAGAGTCCTGGAGTGTAGCACCGTAAGTACAAAGCCTGTAATGGGTGGGTGAAGATGTTTAAAGCAAAAAATAAGTTTACCCCCAAAAACAAATAATAATGTTGTGTCACTACAGCTATCAATATCAATATAGATGCAAAAATAGAAAACACGAAAACTATGACAGCAAACTGTACAGACGTAATATCGTTATAGTGATTAAGTTCTTTTTGCATAGACGAAGGAATTTTATCACGAACACGAGGATATGTTTTTTTGATCCATTTTTCAACCATAATAATTTCTTCCAAGTTATGAAGCATAAATATGATTAAGAAAGATATAATCCATACATTAATATCCACTCTTTCTTCCCCCATTTTAGGGCTAAATTATGTCAATTGCGATAGACATATACCCCTTCCACTTTTGCTCCCTGCCCCTTCTTAATGATTTTTCACTTTTTTTGTCCGTATTTATTCCAATAAACTATCTCGATTATATTAGATTATGAATATTCGGTGATTAAATTCTGGTGCAAACGAATACGCGGAAAGCGTCAGTATCAAAGAGGAAATTTTTATTAGTTACAAAGGGATTGAATAGAAAAACTACATGTAAAGATTGATTTTTTAATGCTAAGTGGTGATAAACCTCGTCTAAGCGGTGATAACCGTCCTTTAAGTGGTGATAAACATGCTCTAAGTGGTGATAAAGTGTGCTTAAGCGGTGATAACCATTTTCCTGATTGAAAATCGGGCAACTTTTATTGGGTTTATACTTTTAATGGAGGAAGTATATGAAAAAACTCACTTTAGTAACATCGATTATTTTATTTGGGTTACTCGTTGTATTTCTTGGTTTCATTTACATTAGTAATCCTATTGTTATGAACGGAAGTTATTCAACTTATGAAGATATGAGCGGAGAAAAAGATATTGTAATTCATTTTTACAACGAAGGAATTAGTAGGGTACTGTTGAAAGAAGTATTAATAAATAAACGAGTTAACAGTAAGGTGGAATTAGGGGTAAGCTATGACACTTTGCAAATTGTTCAAAGTGGGACGGATAACAACCTAATCGTGTTTGGTGAATTAGATAAAGAATACGTAGATCCCAAGATAACGAGCGAAGAAATATTAGGTATTATCAATAAAAAAGAAATGACCCCTATACACTATGGTATTAGAATTAAGGACTATGAAGAACCAATTGAATCCATCACTATTAAGTACAAGTATTTAGGATTCCCTGTTACCAAAGAGATAAAATTAAATATAGGACAATGAAAAACGCTCACGGAGAGCGTTTTATATCAGTATGCCAACTCCACTTGTAGATCCATTTCAATTTTACTCATACTAAAGAACGTGTTCAGTCTTTTTGTAATGGATTCAACCAATTCCTCTGCCATTTCATTGGGAATCGGCTTTTGATAAATCATCGTTAATCCGATAAAATAATCCTCAATCGGATTAAAAGCCGTCCCCTCTCCGCCTTCCCCTTTGCTGATGACTACTATGTAACCAGCGAAAGCTAACGTGTTCAGAATACCCGTATGTAGAATGTCTTTCTCCCGCTCACTCAATCCTGAACGGTCTTGAATCTTAATGTGAATGCCTTGTTTCAATTCTCCAACTCCCTTTTGTTCAACTCTTCGTAAGTTTACAATAGTTGATACTTAAAGTACATAATTTTACCAATTTTTCATCAGTTGGTGATTATTCTGCCATAGAATCAGATGCAAAAATAGTAGAAGTGGAGGCAGCCGTTTTTACATTATGAATTCATGAAACTAATCACTCTTTTAGAACGTATGAATATTAAGGTGATTTTTGGAAGGATATTTGTTCTACAGCTACAATTATAAAGGGGAATACAGGGATTTTAAGCACATTTGTAATTTTGGATGAAATAAAAGTACAAGAAGAATATTATGAACCTGAATTGCAAGTGATTTCTAATTTAGTTTTACAATTAAATAAAAGAAAAACACAAAAAGGGCAGTGGAGGTGTTGGAGGGAATGGAGTTCAAGCTTGGTGGCGGTGCTATTGTACTACCTTCACTACACACTACGATTATAGCAATTATAATTATTATTTTATTAATAAGATGGAGTAAACAGCTAAAAACACGCCGTTTTACTATTTTCTTTTACTTTTTGATTAGCACGTACATCGCTCCTATTTATTCTCAAAATACAAAAGATGGTGTTTTTGAGTTGTGGCTTCCTGTAGGATTTATTTTTATTATGGCTTATCTGTATGGCAGCAAAAAATATCATCCATCAAAAATAAAAGCAAGTATTTTAGGACTTTGCATAGCAATATATCAGTTGATACTTCAATATTTTTGGTAATGAAACACTACAAAGGAAAACACCAATTCAAGGGGGAGTGTTAAAATGAAGAAGTATATAATTTTAGCGGTTTTTTTATCCGCTATAGTTTTAAGTGGCTGTAATAAAACGAATAAGGAATTATCTGGAGATGTTCCCCCAGAAGTCATTATAGAGATTGACGGTGAAACATATGTAACGATACTGGGCTCATATTGTTGGGGTCCGGATTCTAGTGGAACGGCAATATGTGCTGATACTGCTGGCCCAGTAGAACTGCTTGAAGATAAAGAACCAATACAAGTACAAGTTGGCGAGAAAGTTACAGTGATAATGGATTACAAACCAAAGCCTAACGAAATTCATCTTTCACAGATAATGAATGATAAGAGAACGGAAATTGAGTTGAATAATAATCAATTTATGGCTCCAGACGAAAAAGGTACTTATTTTTATGCTTATAGTGTCTGGTGGATGGATGAAGAAGATGAGAATTTATCTCACGGTGATGCATTCTATGCGTTCGTATTGGAAGTTAAATAATCAGCAGTTGCAAAGGAGGAGAGGAAGATTAATTTAGAGTTGGTAAATAGTTCAGTTAACATTGGAGATATAGCATTCACTCTGTTTTCAATTGGATTTATAGTACTGATTATCTTCGTGGTTGTGCTATTGCTCAGAACTATTAATAAGCGGAAACATCAACTCGATAGAATTGAAAAGAAGATTGATAAGCTAAATAATTAAACAAAAAGCAGTAACGGGTAAGTGGATCATACATTAATTATCGCGCTCATTTCTTGAAAAAGAATTTGGACAAAAGGCCGGGATTCTGCCATAAAGAAAAGCAAAAAAGAGCCACGATGCTGCTCTTTTTTGCTTTTCTTTATGTTGGAACTGAGAAATTAAAATTTTAAGGGGTCAAACTTGCGTCGGCATCCGTCTAATGTATGAAAGGAGTTGTAGTTCGAATTGGAAATCAATAAGCAAAATCTTTCAAATGCAGACGAAACAAGTCAAGTTGTCGATCCTGATGAAATACTTTTGAATTATTTAATGAAAGAATACGCCACCAAACTTAAAAGAATTGCCTATCTTTATACGAATGACCATTCAGAATGTGAAGATATCATTCAGGAAGTCTTTATCAGTTGCTATCGGAACTTGTCCAAGTTTAGAAACGAGTCGAATTACGAAACTTGGTTAACCCGAATCACCATCAATAAATGTAAAGACCACCAACGGCTTTGGAGCATAAGAAACCTTATTTACATGCCATTGAAACAACTTGTAAAGACAGAAGGTTCAGCAGAAGAACAATATATACATAGCGAGAATTCGAAAGAAATATTAAAACAGATTTCGTTGCTTTCTCACAAGTTTAAAGAAGTGTTGATTTTGTATTACTTCAATGAGATGACGATGCAGGAAATAAGTGAAACACTTGGCATTAATCACAATACGGTAAAATCTCGGTTGTTACGGGGCAAAAATGCACTTCTGAAAAATTTGGAAGGGAGCAATTATAATGGAACGCTTTGAAAAGGAAATAAAAAAAGAAGTGGATGATTTCCTAAAAAGAAATATCCGGTTTACACATGAAGAGGGCGAACGAATACGGGATCGAATCGCACCAAAAGAGAAAAGGGCCATAAGATTCAACCCTGTGTATTGGACTGTATTGGCAGCAGCGGCAAGTTTATTCATCTTTATTAGTATTTCCTTCATCAATAACCCGAATGGGATTTCCATAGGGAATACCACCCTATTAGGCTTTATGAACGGTGAAGATCAGCATAACAGCTTATATAAAGGAAAATATTTAAAGATTGGGGTTATAGGAGCCATACCAGAGGTCAACGAAAAACAAATCGCTTTCCAGGAAATTAGTTTTGACCAATTTACGATAGAAGAAGTGAGGAATTTTGATGCGGTTTTTGTGATGAAGGAAAGTTTATCAACTGCTGCTGAAAAGCAGTATACCAAAATTTTCACAGACTCCCATATCCCTTTTTTCTTCATTGATTCAAACAAAGGTGCTTATCCATTTATCGATGAGAATTTAGAATATGAGGAAGCTGCTGAGATTCCTAATCATAATTACTTTGCTACCGGATACCTATTGACTATCGACGGAGAGGAAATGACATGGACGTACGAGCCAAGTAATGAAAACAATAAAGTTTCGTTTTCAGCTATCTTTAAAACCATCGAGTATGTTACGCGTATAACGTTTAATGGAAATGAAGATATCACGGATGAAGATTTAACCATTTCCATAGGGGCGGATGCGATTATCTTCTATGGCGAAGGTGCACATTGGAATGTAAGGTATATTTACAATCCGGAAATGTATGATGAAAAAAAGGTAAATTGGGTTGAAATTGAATTGCAAGATTCAGAACTGTCACTGGAAGACTTAAATAATATTGACATTGAGTTTGAAGGTAGAGATGGGGTAATTACAGGAAATGTGGGAGGTATGGTAACAAAAATTAAAGATAACGTCATTTCATTTTTAGTTGGTACCGTTAATAATGAAACATATAAAGAGGATAAATATAAAATCAAGATAAAATTCAATGATCAACAAGATGTCATAAGGTTGAAGTTCCTGTCTAAAGGATCTAACAATAATGAATATGAAAAAGAAGATATCACGTCTATGGATGACTCTAAAATAAGCGATGGAAACGATTTAACCCTTGTTTTAGAGCAATCCGGCAGGGAAGATATTCACCTAAAAATTGAAAAGCTTCCTGTTTTACTGTCCTATTTAACTCAAAGTGACGATCTGGAATTAGAAATGAGCAGATTGCAGAGTACCTTTATTCTTACACATCAAGACAAGGATTACTTTCTCGTGAGTTTCAATTGTGGTGTGAAGCTTTGCGATCAACTATTGGTAGAGCATAGTAGTAAAGATGAAGTTCAATCAATTGTGGTATCAGAATCGAGCCTCCTTCAAGATGTAAAACTACAAGAGGACCATTTGGCGCTCCTATTTGGGAGGAACGAGGGGGTTGCAGTCGTAAGAAATCAAGTTGCACTATTGAACGTAAAGGAGTTCATAAAAGTCTCGCCACCACCGCAACTCGAAGTATTGGAATCCTTTGAATACCCAATCGCACGGATTGAGTGGAAGAATAATGCTTTAAAGGCTGCAATCGCCGATTTAGAGGAACCAACATTTGAAAATATTGTGGAATGGAATAAAAATAATGGAGAGCCAATTCAAGAGTTGCTGTGGGAATTCAAATAGAAGCCTAACAGGTGAAAACGAACAGATCATTGTGTCTGTACGTTCTCACCTGTTTTTAATTTGCCAAAGTGCCGGATTTTTCTATTTACAAAAACAAGTAATATAGATACTATTATGTCATACGATATATCGTGATACGTAATAGCTTCAGAAAGGAG
The DNA here is from genome assembly GCF_042658975.1 of Sporosarcina thermotolerans. NCBI lineage: Bacteria > Bacillati > Bacillota > Bacilli > Caryophanales > Caryophanaceae > Sporosarcina > Sporosarcina thermotolerans. The sequence continues at coordinate 27,902 of NZ_JBHSRM010000021.1, forward strand.
GGCAAGATGTGACATATACAGGAGGACCGATGACTGAAGCGATGTACTATGTACTTCTTGCATTATTGAATCCTAACCATGGTTATCAATTAATGCATTCAATTAGTGAAGTTTCTGACGGGAGAATAAAAATGGGGCCGGGAACACTATATGGCGTGCTTTCGCGCATGCAAAAAGACGGTCTGATTTCTTTGGCGGAAGAGGATGGAAGAAGAAAAACGTATGAGATTACACAAGAAGGAAAAGTTGCCTTACGGGTGGAGTTCAATCGTCTAAAGTCTCAAATCGCGGACGGAAAAATGATAGAAGAAGGTGAGTATGAAAATGGGTAAGTCGGTTTACAAAGTTCGACCAAATGATTATTGGCGGATCGGAGAGCATGAAAACTGGTTTGAAGAGATGGCTGCAGCAGGTCTTCATTTAAAAAAGTTGGGGAGAATGTTCATTTCTTTCAAAAAAGGTGAACCGAAACAAATGAAATATCGGATTGACATCTCAATCGACCGGAAAATTTCTGATGATCAGTTGGAAATGTATGCTGAAAGTGGATGGGATTATGTAACGCGGGATAAATTCTTTTACGTTTTTTCTTCACCAGTAGAGGTAAACGCACCAGAACTACATACAGATTCCGCGGAACAATCATATACGATAGAGAAACTGGACAACAAATTAGCGGGCAATGCCTTTTTCACGGGTGTGGCAACAATCCTTATGATTGGAATGCTGAGTGCGATTTGGTTTTTGGAAGGAACACCGATTTATGTTCTTATAGAAGGTTGGGCAATTCAACAAACCATTCTCGCAGCTTTCATCGGATATACAGCTTACACTTCTCTTCGGGCATCTTTCTCCATTCGTACATTACGAAAGAATCTCATGGAAGGAAAGCCGATTAACCGTCATGCAACTTGGAAAAGTAGCGATCGCCTGCGTTCTGCTTTCGTTGTAGTTTTTACAATTATTATCGGATTAAGCGCGGTGATCCCCATTGTTCAACTCGTTAAAAATACGACTGAAACATTGCCTGAAGAGAATATTGACTTGCCTATTGTCAGGTTGGCGGACATTGAACGAAATCCAGATTTAATTCGTGACGAGTTAGGATACATGGATGATGGAGTCGACTGGGGGAATCGATATACTTTTAAGTGGGGTCCATTTGCGCCAGTGCAATATGAGACAGATGAAGGCGGACTTGTCCCAGGAAAAATGTGGAGCGATGGCAGCGGACGATATTCACCAAGTGTACATACAAAGGTCTATCAGTTAACGATTCCAACGATGGCAGACAGTCTCATCGCTGACTTGGTGAAGTGGTATCAATTTGATGAAAATAAAGAGGATTACGTGGAGATGAACCATCCTAATCTTGATCGGCTAATTGTCTATGAAGAAGCGGATATGAAGAAAATCTTTGCTTCCAAAGGAAAAGGAGTCATCTTCGTCCGTTATTATGGAGATGCAGATACGAATACGATTGTGGACGAAATCGAAAAGAAAATAATGCTCATTTCTGGAAGCGAAAATATTTCTGAAAATGAGGACAAATAAGGACCTTCTCAACTCGTGAAATACCTATTATAGATAGGGTTAATAGAGTTGTGCTTCCTTGTGGAAAATTTATCTCCTTAAGGAAGCACACTGTTAATGCTGTTTCATAGCGCCCATTTGCCGACGGCATACTTTTAACACTTTCAAGTTTCACCTGATTCATTTTGCATTTTTCGTATCTTGACAATTCGATTCCAAATTACCTTATCCTCAATTCGCGCAAATGAGCGGATACTTGGTGTCGTATTCACTTCCAATAATATAGGTGTCCCCTCTTGATTGACCCCGAAGTCAATTCCATACTCTCTATTGGGCAAAGCGGAATGGATTACCATCGCTGCTTGGATTGCAATCTCTTCTATTTTCTTTACTATTTCCTTTTGAAGTTTGATTGGTGTATCTGATAATATTTCGGAAACGGTCACTACGTTTGCGCCCCTATGGGTATTCACAATCCCGTTTTCTGTCGTTAGGCCGGTTTGGGTGGTGCTGATTGCTCCGTACATCCCGCCAATCACCCAATTGCCTTTCAGTTTTTGAACATGAACCCGAATAATAAAAGGCTGTCCATTTTGGTTGTAGCTATGGATATTTTCTTGAATAATATAGAGACCGCTTTCTCTGCCAAGCTTTATAAATGGATGAAGAAGCTGCTGAATTTCGTTAACCTTTGGAAGGGATTTTCGTATGGGTGTTCCTTGAATTGTAGTTCCATTTACGTAGTAGTTCCCATAGATACTTTTGTGAATCTTTAAAATTGCTCTGCCTTGGCCCGTCGTATCATGTTTCACGTAGACAGACTGATAGCGTTTTAAACAATAATCCAAATTGCTTTCACTGTAAAGAAGCGTTTCCGGAATATGTTTTGCGACAAATGGATATTGCTGTAATAATACATTTTGCTCCCATTTCCCCATTGCTCTCTTCATATAAACCACCTCATTTCGTAGTTTTTTTTGCTTTTTCGTTCGTCCTGATTGTCCAACCAATCTCCTTTTAGGTGGCCGCTGTTGTTTCCCTGCTCTTTTCTATTCTATGCATACGGAATAATTGTTTCTGGATATCTAGGAAAGGTTGTATGAAGAGGAGGGGGATACTTAGGCGCTTGTCTATATAAAACTCCAACCAGCCAAATGACCTCCTTTGTTCGGAGGTCATTTGTGTTTTTATCCAATTAGTTCGCAGAATAACCTATATGTTGAAGATACGTTTCCAATAAGGTTAGGAAATGCTCAATATCTTTTTTCGTTAAATCACCTATATTGGCCACCCTAAAGGAATTCAAATTGGCATGCTTTCCAGGATAGATCGTTATGCCGTTTCTGTATAAATAATCATGCATGCTATCAAAATCATATGCCTCACATGCAGGCTCGACGATTGCGGTAATAATTTTTGAATGGTGCTCGGCAGCGACAAGATGATGTAATCCAAGTTTCTTGATGCCAGCGATTAGCGTTTCCCAACATTGAGAATAGCGTTCGTATCTTTCTTTTACGCCTTCTTCTTTTACTTCTTGGATCGCTTGTTTTAACGCATACATTGTCTGAACAGGCGGGGTGAACCGCATTTGACCTGTTTGCTTGAAATGTTTATATTGCGCATATAGATTTAAGTAATAATTCGTTGGCTTTGTCTTTTTCTCTTTCTCTACTTCATCTCTTTTTGCTACAACAAAAGAGACACCTGCCATACCTTGCAAGTTTTTATTGGAACTCGCTGCTAGGTAACTGATGTTCATTTTACTCATTTCAATTGGAATCGCAGAGAACGAGCTCATGGCATCTACCATCATTGTCATCTTGTTTTCCTTACAAATTGCCCCAAGTGATTCAATATCATTTAATAAGCCTGTTGTTGTTTCATTGTGCACAACAGCAAGATAGGAGGCAGGTTGCGCTAATTTTTGAATGAATAATTGAAATTGATCGAGTTGAATCGGTTGATCTAATGGGCTTACATACTCAACCCAATCTAGTCCGTATGCTTCTGCAATTGCACACATTCGTTTTCCATATGCTCCGTTATTAATGATGATGATGACCCCGTCATTCATGACTGAACTCAAGATTGACTCCACTGCAGCAGTACCGGAACCGCCGAACAAGATGGTTGTATAGTCCTCCGTATCTGCAACGATGCTCGTAAGTTCGGAAGATATGAATCGCATAATCTCACCGAATTCCTTTTCACGGGGGCAAATATCTGGGACGATTTGTGCAAATTTAACCGTATCGGTTGTCGTGGCGGGACCGGGATTTAATAAAATGTTTCTCTTCACTTTTCGCATGCTGCTCATCCTTTTTCATTTATAAATCTTTGAAGTCGTGCTTTCACTTCACGAGGCGTAACGTTTGGGCGACCTAAGTTTTGTTTAGATCCTTTTGCAATTTTAATATAAAAAAAAGAGAGACCTTTTGTCTTTTTCCATTCTTGTATTTCATTTTCGAGTTCTTCTATACTATGAATATAAATTGATTTTTCGTACCCGCAAGCGGCCGCAATGTCTACAAAGTTTACATTGTGAGAAACGGTACTTTGCCCTCCAGTTGAATCATGGGTTTGATTATCTAAAAGGATGTGTAGCATATTTTCGGGTTGATAGGCACCGTTTGTTGCTAGACTTCCCATTCGCATCAGCAATGAACCATCTCCATCCATGACAACTACATTGAGTTCTTTTCGTGTAAGAGCTAATCCCAATCCAAGTGAACTGACACACCCCATGGAACCAACCATGTACAGGTTGTTCAGGGCATCTTCCACTTCATACAGTTCTCTGCCCGTTTTACCAGTTGTGGCTAACTGCACGGTCTTCTCATCTTTGCATCGATTGATCACGTTCAACGTTTCCATTCGACTTGGTAGTTCATCTGAGGAGGTTTTTTCGATTTTAATCTTATTTTTATGGTTGGAATGTTCCTCAAGTTTCATGTTTTCCTTTTCAAATGTATCTTTTTTAACTACAAAGAAAAATGGTTGTTGTTTCTCGATCCACTCATTAGCTATTTCAAGCTGTGCCTTTGCATCGTTAAAATCACTTGATAGATACTGCCATTTGATTTGCATGAGGTCTAACAATTGAGGTGTGATTTGTCCCATTAATTCATGCTGAGGTTCATCGATCAAACCGGGTTCTCCTCGCAGACTAACAAACCCAAGCACGGGTAGTTGAAATGGAAAGGTTAAAGAGGTAAGAGGGGAAACAGCATTCGCAAGTCCCGAGTTTTGCATGAGAACAACTGATTTATGTCCTCCTAAGTACGCCCCCGAACAAATCGCGACAGCATCGCCTTCATTCGCAGCAGCAACATAGTTACACTCATTGATAGCGTAGTTAATAAGACTTTTTAAAAATGAACAGGGGACTCCACTGTAAAAGTCAAAACCAAGTTTTTTCAATTCGTTTCCAAATGCACTTGTGTTCAACAAAAAAATCACTCCGTCTCCGGTTGTGATGGGTGAGTAGCGGAAGGCAAATATTTCTTTTCCGCTATTTGAAGTTCTTCTGCATTTTGTAGTCTAAAAACTTCATCAACATTTACAATTGAATTCTCAACTTGCATAAGACTCTCGTCTTTATGGATTTGCTTTGAAATGTCCTGCATAGCCGTAATCGATGCTCGTAAGTTTTGGTTCGCCCAAATGATTGCATTCACTCCTGCTTTTACGAATTCAGAAGTTGGCGTCGAATAATATTTTGTAGGAACAATCACAACTGGATGCCTATTCTTCCACACTTTCATAAAATCTTCAATTTGGGCAAAGTCGGAATCTTTACTATGAATAAGAACCGCATCGGCTCCAGCTTGCCTATAGGCCTCCGCCCGAGCAAGGGCTTCTTCTACTCCCCAACCTGCGATAAAAGCTTCAACCCTCGCGACAACTACAAAATCATCATCCAATTGAGTGTCTTTCATCGCTTTTATTTTCCCGCAGAACTCTTCAATCGGTGCAAGGGGCTGAGCTGTTCCGTTTATAAAAGAGTTTGTTTTTGGAAATAGTTTATCTTCAATGCATACACCGGCTATATCGATTTGTTCGAGCTTCATAACTAACCTTCGGGCGTTGTTGAAATTTCCGTAGCCTGTATCCCCATCCAAGAGAATAGGAATTGTCGTTGCATCACTCATAAACCCAAGAATATCTACTACTTGCGTCCATGAAACTTCATTATTATCACGAACACCCATGGACGCCGATATCGAAAGTCCACTAGCCCAGATCCCTCTAAACCCGGCTTCCTCTACAATTTTTGCAGATAAACCGTTATGAGCCTCCATTAAGTACTCAAGTTGTGGTGAATTCAGTAAACTTTTTAATTTGGTCGTTTTCTTCATGACTATCCCCTACCTTGGGTCTGCTTTAATTTTATTTATTTACCTTTATTAACATACGTAAGAATTTTGTGAATTGGCAGGGCACAACGTCAAAAGGATTATCTTCGTGAGGTGAAAGTCATGAAGACTCTTATTATTGATAGATTATCAAGAGTAAAGTTTTAGTTTCTTCAATCTAACTGTGTGCCATGCAACCTTCTATAAATAGAATCGTCAAAATAATTGTGGAAGTTGAGGGGGGAATTATGAAGGTTCTTGTCTTAGGAGCAAGTGGTTTTCTTGGTGGTCATGTTTATCATAATCTATTAAAAGATAATCGATTCAAGGAGATATTGGGGACAAGCAAATCATCAGAAATAGAAAGTTTATACAATATTGATATTAATGATGAGAAAAAGTTTGGTGAAATTTACAGGAATTATAACCCTGATTTTGTCATTTGGACTGTGATGGGTACTGTTAACGAAGAGACATTAATACATACGGGTTTAAAACAACTGTTAAATATGATGGATCAACATACAAAGTTGATTTACGTTTCGACGGATGGAATATTTTCAAGTGGGGAAGGTTGTTTTGATGAATGTGCTGCACCTTCTTATCTTGATACCCAAAACCCACTATCAAGCTATACAAATGCTAAATTAGACGGTGAAAAAATGATTCAGAAAGAACATCAAAATTATATTGTTGTTCGAACTGGTCCATTGTACGGTCAAGATAGTAAGGGGAATTGGGATTCAAGGGTATTGGCTTTACAATCCGCTTTGTTAGCCAATAAACCTTATAAAAGAGCTGATAATCTTTTTAAAACATTTGTTTATGTTGAAGACCTTGCAAATGCGATAATTGAACTGTTGTCTATTGACTACACGGGATTTTTGCATGTTGGTCCAAAAACAAAAGAAAGCTATTATACCTTTTCTTTAAGGATGGCTGAAAAATTAAAATTGGATAATACGTTACTTGAACCAGATAGAATTCCAATAAAAGAAGCTAAGAAAAGGGGAGTTTCTTTAGATACTTCTTTAAACACTGTAAAATGCAGTACTTTGTTAAAAACAAAGTTTAGAGAAGTATAATTATTTTCATGACTGCTAACAAAAGACTTTCTGAAAATGGGGGCAAATAAAGTGGGGGAAAAACAATTTTATGCGTATCATCTTGTAACAAGAAATAAAATGTACCTTGGACAGATCATCCATTTCGATGATAATCAAAAAAACACCTTATACCGCTTCTTCTTTGAAAAGGAGATAGTGAATTCCAGAGGTGAAGATTATGTACACATCCTTCATAGCCACTACACACGTGAGGGTCTGAATCTAACAAAAGAAGATGCAGATGTTGCCATTATGTCTATAGGGCAAACGAGTAGAGCTATTCGGGAAGTGATAGTGGAAATGGTACGGCTTGAGGAATTCCCTGAATATCCATCACGGTTATCCTGCCTATATGCGGCGAAAAGTTATGAGGATGTCCTTAAGTGGAGGCAAGTATTTGATTCATTCAATCGCAAAGTCTTGCAGATTGTTAAGCTTAAGGTTACCGGAAGTTATTTCGAAGGGGATGGGGATCTACTACCAAAAGAAGACGGCGTTCCTTTCTCAAAAAAAATAGAACAAGCAAGGGAATATTGGCATGGCAATGAACATAACACTCTTCCTGAGCTATTGATAAACGGAAAGATTGAAGTCGTGGAAATTATTGATGATTTTTTTGAATGAACTATATACCGTTTAAGCCGATTACTCCTAACAGTAATCGGCTTTGATTATGAAGTGTCCTGGTTTTAGGTAACTCTGTTATTGAAGTGGAAATCAAACTTCTTATTATTAGAATAACTAAATTCATTAAACGGAGTTCATGGTCCATAGTAACTGCCGCAATCCTTCACCATTAGACTTACAACTTTGGTGAAAGTTTTAAGAAAAAAGAATAAATAGCTCTATTCGAAACTTTTTTACGTCGTACTCGTAAGATTAAGTATACAAAACAATAAGTTGAAACTAATGCTCTGTTTCATAACCACAACGAATACTTTTTCCAAATGATCACATTCTGTTATAATTGGAACCGAACGAATGAGAAATCAGGTGAAGCGATTGGATTTTATATGGACATTGCTATTTATGGCCTTTATCGGAGCATTGATCGGAGGATTTACGAATCACCTTGCGATTAAAATGCTATTCAGGCCTCATGAAGCAAAATATATCGGTAAATGGCGGCTGCCTTTTACACCCGGGCTCATTCCAAAACGCCGAGATGAACTCGCCGTACAATTAGGGAAAACCGTCACAAATTATTTATTAACGCCTGATATGTTCCGGAACAAATTACTTACGCCTGAAAATGAAAAAAAGGCGACGGCATTTCTTCAAAACAAGATTGAGGAACAAGTTCTTCATTCGGACAAGACATTGAATGATTGGTTGCAATTGGCTGGAGTTTCCAATTTAGCGCAAAACGTCGAGAATAAAATGGAAGCAATCATCGACACGCAACTCATGAATGTACGCGCCAAGTTGACGACGGGTACAATTGAAGAAGTCGTCCCGAAGATCTGGCAAGAGCAAGTGAAGGAAAAAATCCCGACTGTTACGTCATATATCCTTAATCGTGCGGAGCAATATATTGACTCCCCCGAAGGAAAAGTGATGTTTCAAAAAATGATCAATGACTTCTTGGAGTCGAAAGGAACATTTGGAGGCGTCTTGGGCATGTTCTTCGGCGATTCGAATTCACTCGTTGAGAAGGTGCAAAAGGAAGCGTTGAAATTCATTAATGCTCCAGGAACTTTTAATCTTCTCCATTCATTGATTGATAAAGAATTCACGAAGCTTCAAAAACGCCCGACAGCTGAATTGCTCTCCGATTTTAACTGGGAAGGACTGTTCACTTCTGTCAAAGCATATGCTAAAAAGGAACTGGCGCTTGAATCGAGATTGGATAAAACAATCCAAGACTATTGGCCACAAGGATCCGAATGGACTTCAGAAAATCTAACTCCGAAGCTTATCGATTTCGGTTTTAATCAAGCGGAAAAGCAACTTGAGTTGTCGCTTAAGAAGTTGAAACTGGATGAAATCGTCAAGGAACAGGTCGATACGTTCCCGGTTTCCGTTCTTGAAGATCTTGTCCTTGGCATTTCAAGAAGAGAATTTAAAATGATTACCGTGCTTGGTGCATTATTAGGCGGTATAATTGGGATTGTACAAGGATTGATCGTCTTTTTCACAAACTTATCGTAGGGGGAATTAATGATGACTGTTAATATTTATGATGACTTAAACAAATTGGAAGCTACACTTCGAAAGACCAATGAATTTGCTCAAGTGCAACAAGCGATTGAAGCTGTAAAGAATGATGAGCAGGCATTGGAACTGTTCAAAAGCTTCCGGAAAATCCAAATGACGCTTCAAGAAAAACAGATGCAAGGTGAGGAAATTGCGGGTGAAGAATTAGAATACGCTCAAAAAACAGCACAACTTGCACAACAAAATGAAAAAATTATGCAAATGCTTCAAGCTGAAATGGGATTGAGTGGAATGATCGAAGAAGTGAACCGCGTATTGATGAGACCTGTACAAGAGTTATATGAGCAAATGTGATGAAAAACCGGCCCAGCCGGTTTTTTTATGTTATATTTTATTTAATTAAAATAGAAGATGGAGTTAAACATGCAAAAGATAATAGTAGATAAACCTTTCGAACAAGATTGGATAAGGATGTTCACGCATCTCGCCAATCTTTTCTTTGAGCAATCAAAAGTAATTAACGACCCCGCTGAAGAGGGGATTCATATTGATATATCCGTCGACAAGGATGAAGACGGATTATTGCGCGGGAACGCAACTCTTAAACAAGACGACAATGAATACAGCGCCACATTCACTGAGCAGGAGACAAGCGATGGTTCAGAAACTGAAAACCGCCAGCTGAAAAGGATTTATTCACATGTATTCCTTGAGGTTTTGGAGCAGTTTACTGGCATGAAACAGTCATGGGGAATCCTCACTGGAATCCGACCGATGAAGCTTTATCATAAATACCGTCAGATGGGGAATGATCGTGAAACGGTCAAGCAGCTTTTAATGGACAAGCATCGGATTTCAGAAGAGAAGAGCGAGCTTTTGGAGACGATTGAACGCGTACAGTTAGGGGCCATCCCGGATTTACATGAATTAAAGGATGAAGTAAGCATTTATATCGGCATCCCTTTCTGTCCGACCAAATGCGCTTATTGCACATTTCCGGCATATGCGATCCATCGTAAAAACGGACGTGTTGAATCATTCTTGGATGGGTTACATGAAGAAATCCGCGAAATCGGGAGTTGGTTAACGAAGCGTGATATAAAGATCACGACAATCTATTTTGGCGGTGGAACCCCGACTTCAATCGAGGCGGAAGAAATGGACGCCCTTTACCAGACGATGTACGATTCATTCCCCTATATGAAGGAAGTCCGGGAAGTGACGGTCGAGGCAGGTCGCCCCGATACGATTACCCCAGCTAAAATCGATGTCCTGAAAAAATGGGGAATTGACCGAATCAGCGTTAATCCGCAATCATACACGGATGAAACGTTGAAGGCAATCGGGCGTCATCATTCCGTTCAAGAAACAATCGACAAGTTCTGGCTGTCCCGAAACATGGGCATGAAAAATATCAATATGGATTTAATTATCGGATTGCCTAATGAAGGGCTTGAAGAATTCCAGCATTCATTAAATGAAACCGAGAAAATGCAACCGGAATCACTGACGGTCCACACCCTATCATTCAAAAGGGCATCTGAAATGACAAGGAATAAAAATAAATATAAAGTTGCTGACCGGAAGACGGTTGAGCAGATGATGCAATTGGGCGAAGAGTGGACGAAGCAAAATGGCTATGTGCCTTATTATTTGTACCGCCAAAAAAACATCCTTGGAAACTTGGAAAATGTCGGCTACGCAAAACCGGGTGAAGAGAGCTTGTACAATATTATCATCATGGAAGAAGTTCAGACGATTATCGGCATTGGCTGTGGTGCTTCAAGTAAATTCATGGAGTCGGCAACCGGTAAAATCACTCAGTTTCAAAATCCGAAAGACCCAGCTGCTTATATTTTAACGTTCGAGGAATATATCGAGAAGAAGATCGAGCATTTGGAAAGGATTTTTCCGGAAGCTGTTAAAGTTGAATAATCGTGGAGAGTACGCCTTGGCAGATCGACCTGCCAAGGTTTTTCTTTTCAAAAGAAGGAGTTACATGACTTTCATCGAATAGTATCAAGTGAATGACTATTCATTTATTGAAGGGGTGTAACGATATGTATTCTACAATTGAACTGACGAAAGAAGGCAGGCTTGCTCGTTTGAAGTTGAATCGACCTGCAGCCATGAATGCTATGGATGACGTGATGATGAAGGAATTGGCAGATGCTTTTGAAGCATTAAAATCGGATACGGAAGCTCAAGTGCTGATCATTCAAGGAGAGGGAAAGATATTTTCAGCGGGAGGCGATATTAAGAAAATGGTCGATCCCGAGTCGCCAATGGATATCGGTAAGATCATGGTCGATGTATCACGTCTTGCAAAGGCGCTATACGAACTACCGCAAATTACAATTGCCGCAATCCACGGTGCTTCAGCTGGACTCGGCTTCAGCATGGCGCTCGGATGCGATGTCATTCTTGCAGAAGAAAATAGCAAACTTGCGATGAATTTCATTGGAATTGGCCTTATTCCTGACGGTGCAGGCCATTTCTTCTTGAAAGAGAGAATCGGCGTGCCACTGGCAAAACAACTTATTTGGGCCGGAGAAGTGTTGAACGGTCAAGCAGCGAAGGAGAAAGGGCTTGTCGACCAAATCGTTCCTGACGGAGCTGTCGGTCAAGCTGCAGAGGGGCTTGCGGCGAAATTCTTATCGGCGCCAATTGCAGCTATGCTTGCTTCAAAGAAGATTCTGCATGAACAAAAGATTGGCGAGCTGGAGAATGTCTTACGCATGGAAAGCGAACAGCAAGTCGCCATGCGTCAGACGGAAGATCATCTGGAAGGCATCAAGGCATTTGTCGAGAAGCGGAAACCGGAGTTTGCAGGGAAGTAAACGAGTTCTCATTAAATGTGGGAGACTTCCTGTTATTGCGGTAAGAGTTCTCGTTTAAAGTGAAAGAGTTCTCATTAATGTTGGAAGAGTTCTCTTTAATGCAGAAAGATTTCTCGTTAATGCAGCAAGAGTTCTCATTAATGCAGAAAGAGTTCTCGATTCAAGGCCATTCTTTCGCGCTAAGGTCCATTCTTTCGCGCCAAGGTCCATTCTTTTGCGTAAAGGTCCATTCTTCCCGATTTAAGGTCCATTCTTTCGCGCCAAGGTCCATTCTTTTGCGTAAAGGTCTATTCTTCCCGATTTAAGGTCCATTCTCTTGAGCTAAAGGTCCATTCTTCTCGATTCAAGGTCCATTCTTTCGCACAGAATAATCCATATCGATCAACGAAAAAAGGACCTGCTCCCTCACGAGGGATCCGGTCCTTTTGATTTGTATTTTTCCGCAGTATTGCGCCATGAGAAATAACCTTTCTCGACTGATTTAATCAATAACTCAGCAGTGGCGATATTCGTTGCAAGCGGTATTCCGTAAACATCACAAAGTCGTAATAGTGCACTGACATCCGGCTCATGCGGTTGCGCTGTCAATGGATCGCGGAAGAAAATGATCAAGTCCATCTTGCCTGTCGCAATCATCGAACCAATTTGCTGATCCCCGCCTAATGGTCCAGACATCATACGATGGACTTGAAGTCCTGTTTCTTGCATGATGCGTGTACCTGTTGTTCCAGTTGCATAAAGTTCGTATTTGGAAAAGATATGCTCATAAGCAATCGTGAAATTCACCATTTCATCTTTTTTCTTGTCATGTGCTATGAGTGCAATTTTCACAGGCAGCGCCTCCCAATCATGTTGTACATCTAAAGGGTATCACAAGGTCCGAAGCGCAGCCAAATTTTCCACTCGAATTTCCTCAGCTATGAAACAATAATAACTTTCCTGCAGGAGAAGCAAGGCGATGAGTTTGCTCAAGAAGATTTTTATCTGTAAGCATTGCAAGGCCTTTTTCTTTTGCCAAATCATCATTCTCTGCAGTAAAAGTTTCCTCGGTAATCAATTCCCCATTTTTTTCATATGCAGTCAATTTATAAGTTCCCAAGCCATTCATCCCCTTGAACGTTTTCTCCATTATACTACGAAACCATAATCAATGAATAGTCATTCATTTAATTAACAAAAAATATTTGTAAAGGTTGCTTGACATTCTGCATATAGTAAAGTAACCTTTACGTAAAGCGACCTTTACAATGTAAGGAGGTTAATTTAACTGAAAAACCAAATTAAAGATATGCGAACCGAGATGGGATTGACGCAGGATGACCTTGCGGAAAAGCTGGAAGTCTCAAGGCAGACAATCATCTCGCTCGAAAAAGGTAGATACAATCCGTCACTGATCTTAGCGTTTAAAATTGCAAAACTATTTAACTGCACAATTGAGGATATATTCCAACCGGAGGAGGAGTGAAGAGATGTACGAAGGATTCGATATTTGGGCTTTTTTACTTGGCTTACCATTAGGATTGGTCATATGGGCAATCGTCTGGTTTTTTGTAAGGAAAAAAGCGAAGAAAGAGCGCCTGTTTGACGAAAGGTATACAAATCTCCATCGACACGCAAGGTCAATCTCCTGGAAGGTGATGACCGGTGCAATTATAATCGCGTGGTTCATCGTGATGATTGTCGAAGGGGCCAAATTGGCGTTTTTCATTCTAACTGCGCTATGGGTCATTCATATGCTCTCCTGGGCGATAGGAGCAGCAATCGTCAATAAACATCATTAATCGGAAAGGAAGAATATCTATGATTCCATCAATCGAAAGCATATCGGGGTTTATTACAGGTGCGGGAATCGTACTGCTGATTGCCTTCCTTTATTTCAAAAAGGGAAGCAAAGAACGCCGCTTCGATGAAAGATACCAGGAGGTCCATGGAAAAGCGAGAACGGTCTCCTGGACGATAACACTACTTACACTGTTGTTCATGTGGGTTGGGGTCCTCATTTTTGACGGTCCGAATTTGGCATTTATCCTATTGGCAACTGCATATGGGGTGATGCTCATTTCATATGGTATCGGTGCGATGATTTACAATAGAAGAATTTGATGAAACTATTTGTCAAGTAATCACGTAGTACAAAATAGTGGGAAATAGGAAAGGGGATTTATAATGGCTTTACAACTTGAAAACGTAACAAAGCGGTTCGGGAATTTTACTGCCGTTGATAATTTGAATTTAACGGTTGATAAAGGTACAATGTACGGTTTCTTAGGGGCGAATGGTGCCGGTAAAACGACAACGTTTCGGATGATCCTTGGATTGTTGAATGCAAACAAAGGACAGATCGCCTGGAATGGCAAAACGATTTCATACGCGACAAGTCCTGAAATCGGCTATTTGCCGGAAGAACGCGGTCTTTATCCGAAGATGAAAGTGGAAGAGCAACTCATCTTCCTTGGTGAACTGAGGGGAATGAGTAAAGCGGACGCCAAGAAAGCAATCAAGTATTGGATTGAGAGATTTGAAGTACCACAGTATTTGAATAAAAAAGTAGAAGAATTATCAAAGGGAAATCAGCAAAAGATTCAAGTGATTGCTTCCCTGATGCATGATCCGAAACTTCTCATCCTTGACGAACCGTTTTCCGGACTCGACCCGGTCAATGTGGAAATGTTGAAGAAAGCGATTGTGGATTTTAGAAATAATGGGGCTACTATCCTCTTCTCGAGCCACCGGATGGACCATGTGGAGGAGCTATGTGAACAGCTAAGCATCATTCATAAAGGAGAACAAATTGTGAGTGGATCATTGCGTGAAGTGAAGCGTTCATTCGGAAGGCAAAATGTGCGAATCCGATCTGATTATGATTTGACAAGTCTTGATCGCACCCGAGGAGTCATTTCGGTAGCTCATTCAGTGGAAGGGGCCGTCTTCCAAATCGAAGAGGAAAGTGTGGCCAATCAATTATTGACTGCAGCATTGAAGGAAGGGCCAATCCGTCATTTTGAAATAGAAGAGCCTTCCTTGCAAGACATTTTCATCGCAAAGGTGGGGAAAGAACATGCGTGAATTCTGGATTATCTTCAAACAATCATTTACAACGAAGGCTAAGGCGAAGTCTTTCATTATCACAACTCTGATTATGATGGCGGCAATTTTCTTGCTTGCGAACATGCCGAAAATTATAGATACCGTACAACATATGTCAGGTGAGGATGAGAAAGAAATCCTTCAAGTCATTGACTCAAGCGGAGTACTTGTCGACAAGTTGAAGGTGCAACTTGAGGCGGGGGGAAGCGGAGTCAATGTCGAGGCGACTGGAAAATCGGTGGCTGAGCTTACTGATGAATTAAATGCAAAGAATATCGATTCCTTCCTTTCCTTATCATTGGATGAACAAGGCATTATCCATGCAAATTATACAACGATGAGCTTAATAGTTTTCAATTTACCAGCTCGCATTCAAGATGCTTTGCAATCGATACAGACTCAAATGAAAGCAGATGAGCTCGCTTTATCCAGCGCAGAAGTCCAAACACTGTTCACACCCATTCAATTTGAACAGCAAAATGTCTCACCTTCTGCAAAATCGGAAGAAGAGTTGATCACTGCACAAATACTTGTCTACATCCTGATGTTCGTTATATACATTTCTGTTATTATGTATTCGACTATGATCGCGATGGATGTTGCGAATGAAAAGTCATCAAGAGTAATGGAAATCATGATTTCAAGCGTATCTCCTGTAAAGCATATGTTTGCGAAAGTATTAGGCATCGGGTCACTTGGAATCTTGCAAATCATCATCTACGGAATTACAGGTTTCATCGCTTTCAAAACGTCTGCAACTGAAGTACCAGGAGGGTTTTCAGAAATCTTCAGCTTGAAAAATGTAAGTCCGAGTACATTGGTGTACGCAGCAATTTTCTTCGTCTTAGGTTATTTCCTATATGCGACACTTGCTGCATTATTGGGGTCATTGGTGAGCAGAACGGAAGATGTTCAGCAAATGATCATGCCGATGACGGTGCTTATCGTAATTGGATTCATCATCGCTGCAACTGGTCTTAACAACCCTGAAGCAGCCTATGTGCAATATACATCATTTTTCCCTTTCTTCGCCCCGTTTGTCATGTTCTTGCGGGTAGGAGTTTTAGGTTTGCCGATGTGGGAACCAGTACTTGCGATTGCTATCATGCTATTTACCATTTTCATCCTTGGGTGGTTCGGAGCAAGAGTCTATCGTGGGGGAGTCCTCATGTATGGCCCATCTCGCTCATTAAAGGATATTAAAAAAGCGATTCAATTAGGGAAAGAATAAAATTAAAGCCGCTTCGCGTTGATGAAAACAACGCCGGGGCGGTTTTTTTATGGCATTTAAAAGTTATCGGTCACTCCGGGGAAGTTATCGGTCATCGGCGAGGATATCGATCATTTCCCGGATTTTATCGGTTATTTCCCGAGATATATCGATCAATTGGGAGAAGATATCGATCATTTCCCGTATTATATTGATCATTTCCCAAGATATATTGTCATTTTAGGACCTTTGTCTCGCTTCCCCGCAACCCCCCCACACCCACGTTTGATTATTTCTATAAACCTCCCCCATATGGTAGAATTAGAACAAATATTCGTTTTGAAAGGAGGCCATTTAAGTTGTCGACAATCCGATTTATACATGCGGCGGATTTGCATCTGGACAGCCCATTTAAAGGGATGACGGGGCTACCACCAAAGCGTTTGAATGAACTGCGAGAAAGTACATTTACAGCATTCAATCGGCTCATTGATCACGCCTTGCAAACCCACCCGGATTTCATCCTCATAGTAGGTGATTTGTATGATGGGGAGGATCGAAGCTTGCGCGCACAGCAGAAATTCCGGGAGGGGATGGAGAGGCTGAACGAAGCTGAAATTCCGGTGTTCATCACATACGGCAACCATGATCATCTTGGCGGGAATTGGACACGGTTTGAGATGCCTCCGAATGTTTTCGAGTTCAAGGAGAATATCGAAGAAGTGTCGTTAAGCGTCAGGGGGCAGGAAGTCATCCTACATGGATTCAGTTATCCTAAACGGCATGTGCGTGAGGAAATGGTGAATCATTTTCCTGTCGCTACGGATCCTCACGCCTTCCATATCGGACTGTTGCACGGAAGCGTTGCGGGGAATGAATCGCATGCAGTATACGCGCCTTTCACGCTATCAGACCTACAGTCGAAGCATTATGATTACTGGGCACTCGGGCATATCCATACCCGGCAGCAGTTAAGCGTTGATCCGCCCGTTGTCTATCCGGGGAATATCCAAGGCCGCCATCGAAATGAAACGGGCGAAAAAGGGTTTTACGAGGTCGAGTTAAGTAAAACGGATACTACGCTTTCGTTTATCCCAACATCGGCTGTCCATTTCGGACAACTTGAGATACCATGCAGTGGAATCCGCCATGCGAATGAATGGCTTCGCCAATCGGAAGAAGCTCTGAATGAATACACCTCAGATAAAGGGCCGTCCATCGTCGATCTGACAATAATGATCATGGACGTGGAAACAGCCGACTTCTTTGCACAGTCCCCTGATGAAATATGGCTCGAGGCAATCCGTGAAATGTTCGACGGCAAGGAGCCATTTGTCTGGGTGCAGCGTATTACAATTAAGAACTTGGTTCGTTCAGAAAGCAGCAATAATCTTCTTGAAGCCGTCCTCGGTCAAGTCGAGAACTGGTCATCCGACGAATGGAATCATATACTTGGAGACCTATACCAGCATGTACGGGCAATCCGCTATCTTGATGCGTTTACTGAAGAGGATCTCTCTGAATTACAAGAGGATGTTGAACAGCTACTGTTAAAGGAGTTACCATCGGCGAAATGAGGTGAAAATCGTGAAGATCAAAAAGATCGTTATTTATGGCTTCGGCAAGCATGAGAATAAAACGATAGACTTTGATGACGGGGTCAATGTGATCTATGGACAAAATGAAGCCGGCAAGACGACAATCCAGCAATTTATCGTTCAGACGCTTTTCGGCTATCCGCAAAAAAATAGTGCACAGCTACGATATGAGCCGAAATCCGGTGGGAAATATGGGGGACAAGTCCATTTACATGACGAGGTTTACGGTGATTGCATCATTGAACGGGTTCGTGGGAAATCATCCGGAGATGTGACGGTGATTTTCGAAGATGGATCACAGGGCGGAGAAGAAGCGTTGCAGAACTTGCTCAGGCAGTATGACCGTGCTTCATTTGAATCGGTATTCTCATTCTCTCTTCTACAACTACAAGGATTTGAACGGATGGACGAGATCGAGTTAAGCCGTACGCTATTGGCTTCCGGAACAACCGGAATCGATTCACTGTTAAGTGTGGAAAGAAAGTTGGAAAAGGAAATCGGTGATTTATTCAAAAAGACTGGACGAAATCCGGAGATGAACGTACGGCTTCAAGAATTAAAGGATTTGGAAGCTGATTTAAAAAAGGAACAGGAAAGTGTATCTGACTACTCACCTAAAGTAAAGAGGATTCGCGAAATTGAGCATGAATGGACGGATGCTAAAGAGGCATATGATAGAGTTCGTGAACAGAAACAGTTGCTTGGTCTCCAACTGCAGTTATTACCTTTACACGAACAAAAACAGACACTTTTAACCAAGCTGGATCGTCTGGGGGAAGTTGTTTTTCCGGCAGATGGAATTAGACGTTTTGAAACGGTCAAAAGTAAGTTGACTGAAATGGAAGCGAAGATGCGGGGACTTAATGATGAAATCGAGGGTTTGAATAAACAATTGTTAGATCGTCCGGACAATCAAACAGTCATGACTATCGATGGATTACTCAACAGGGAACCCGAGTGGCATAAATGGCGCACTGAGTTAGGCACGATCCGTGAGCAAATAAGGCATTTAAAGGAAAAGAGGCTTCAGTTGCTCGACCGCCTTGGTCTGGATACGGATGATTTAATCCTTGAAGCAGATGTATCCATCCATCAGGAAGAAAGTTTATACGATCAGCTGCAAACAATTGCGGAGTTTGATAGGCAGCTTGGCTATATCGACCGACAGCTTACCCAACTGGAGAATGCCCTTGGTGAAGTGAGAAACGATCAGCTTGCCTTAAAGAAAAATCCCCCGTCTGATGAAGAACAGAAACGGGTGGATGAATGGCCATCGATCGAAAGTCGCCTATCTGAAGCAAAAGCCTATCTTCAATTCAGCCAATCTAAGAGCACGAGCGGGAACTCCCTTCCTTTCCTATTAATGTTCATCGTTGCGATTTTGGCAATTGGGTTCGGTCTAATGGATAAGCAATGGTTGTTTGTTATTATTGGCATCTGTATCGCAGGAGCGGCTGTTATTTTAGGATTTGGGAATAAAAAGCAACCCGATGATTCGAAAACGGTAGAAATGCAAAAGTTTGTTGACACGTATTCAGCCTACGAGAATCAAATGAGGGGACTAACTGAAAAAATTGCTGCCTACCGTCAGAGGGATAGTCAATTAACCGAAACCGCTCGTACTTATGAGCGGCAGATGAGTGGAATTGAAACTGAATTTGAAAATCTTTCACGTAAGAAGGAGAATCTTGAGGAAGCTTTAAGTGGATTTTTCATTGCGTATGGCATGCGTAAGATTCCGAATTCGGGTATTCTTCATGAATTCTTCGGGATGGCTCGGATGATACAAGAAATTAATCGGGAATCCTTTGAACTGAATGATAAACACGGTCAATTGATAGATCAAATCCAGGAAAGACGGGAACAAATTGAATCCATTATTGGATTGGAAGTACCTGAAGATACTCTTTATGACAAGTTAAGAAGTGAGTTCATTCGAAGAAAATCTGATATGCAAACCTTCACGACAATATCTAAGCGATTGGAAATAGTACTTACAGAACGAAATGATCTAAATGCAATCATTGAGTCATTGCAAGAACAACGAAATCATTTATTCAAAGAAGCTTGTGTTGATACGGAAGAGCAATATTATCAGGCGTACACTGACTTTGAGGAGAAGGCCCGGTTAGGTAAGCAATTAGAAGACACGGATTCCCAATTAGGAGTTCATGAAGAACGAGTGGGAGATTATGACCTATCCGAGGAAGAGCTGAAGATGAAGATCAGGGACGCGGAAAAAGAACTTTTTGAATTAGAAGCCCGACTGGATCAGTTCGTGCAGGAAAAGACGACATTGAAAATCGAGACGGAAAAATTGTTGACGGATGATGCTTACCAGCAAAAACAGCAGGTCTTCGAATTGAAGAAAGCTGAGTTCGCCGAGCTTGCGAAAAAATGGGCTGTTCGTCAAACGGCCGTGACGGCTATAAAAGGCATGATGAAAGATCTGAAGGATAAAAAACTTCCTAAAGTATTGTCAGGGGCCGAAAGCCTTTTCCGTGAACTGACCGGGGAGGAATATGTTTCCCTTACCATACTGGAGAATGGCCTTTTCCAGGCGGTATCACGGGATGGAATGCGATACCCGATTATCGAGCTTAGCCAGGCGACAAAGGAACAGGCATATATCTCGTTAAGGCTATCGTTGGCGGTGGAAATGGAAAGGACAGCACCATTTCCAATCATTATGGATGACCCATTTGTCCACTTTGACGAATTAAGACTTTCCCGCATGAAAAAAATTGTGGAGCAGTTAAGCATAAAGCATCAGTTCATCTACTTCACTTGTCATGATAAGATAGTAGAAGAATGGACAAACGATAAAGTTATTACCGTTTCCAATATCGGAAGCGTCAAGGGGGCGATCATAAAATGAAAAAAATCATGGAACACCAAGTCGGCGAGACTGTCGATATTTTTTTACTCATTAAACAATCGACGAAAGGAATCACACAACAGGGCAGTCCTTTCATGACCCTCATTTTACAAGATAAGAGCGGTGATATAGAAGCGAAGCTTTGGGATACTGGCGATGATCATGAGAAATTATATGCAGCTGCGACAATCGTGAAAATTGGCGGAGAAGTCCATGAGTACCGGGGCAAAAACCAACTTCGTATTAAAAGCATCCGCCCGGTAAAAGAAGATGAAGGCGTGTCAATATCCGACTTAGTCCCTTCAGCTGCAAAAAGCAAGGAAGCCCTTTATGAGGAACTAATGCAGTATTTCTTTGAGATGAAAAATCCGCAAATTCAACGGATTACCAGACATTTATTGAAAAAACATCAATCCGATTTTCTTGTGTATCCGGCAGCGACAAGAAATCATCATGATTACGTATCCGGGTTATTGGATCATGTCGTGTCGATGTTGAAGCTTGGAAAGGCAATTGCCGAATTGTATCCTACCTTGAATAAAGACCTTCTTTACGCAGGTATCATTTTGCATGATATTGGTAAAGTGATTGAGCTTTCAGGACCAATCGGAACACAATATACAGTCGAAGGAAATTTGCTTGGTCACATCACCATTATGGTCAATGAAATCTCAAAAGCGGCCGAAGAATTGGAAATAATCGGTGAAGAAGTAATGCTACTTCAACATATGGTCCTCTCCCATCACGGTAAAGAGGAGTGGGGAAGCCCGAAACGTCCAATGCTTATGGAGGCGGAAGTGCTCCATTATATCGATAATATCGATGCGAAAATGAATATGCTCAATCGAGTGATGTCAAAAACCGCAAATGGCGAATTTACGGAGCGAGTTTTCGCGCTCGATAATCGATCATTTTATAAGCCAAACTTAGACTGATACCCGAAGTTAGACACTAAAAAAGAGCTCCAGAAAGTCAAAGACTTATCTGGAGCTCTTTTACTATTATTTATTTTCTTTGTTCGGCAAGTACATATCAAGTACATGTTTGAACTCGTCAGCTTTAATGTCGATATCTGCAGCTTTGATCAATTCTTCAAGTTTTGCTTCGAATTGAGCACCTTTTTGAAGATTTTCAAGTTCTGCTTTTATTTCTTCTTCAGTTTTGTCGGTTTCAGCAGGACGTGTTTCAAGCAATTCGATAATGTGGTAACCATAGCTTGTCTTCACAGGCTCACTGATTTCTCCAACTTTAAGAGCGTATGTCGCATCTTCAAATTCTTGAAGCATCTTACCTGGGCCGAACCAACCTAAATCGCCACCTGTTTGTTGAGCAATTGGTTCAGTTGAAAATTCCTTCGCTAACGCTTCGAAATCTCCGCCTTCATTTAACTTTTTGATGATTTCTTGGGCTTTCTTTTCATCTTCCACAAGAATATGGCGGGCGTGGACTTCAGTTTTTGCGCGTTCCAAGCCTTTTGCAAGTTCTTCTTCATCTACTGTCAACGACTCAATCAATTTACCTTGAAGCATTTCAGCCTTCACTTGGTTTTCGAAGAATCTTTCATTGATACCTTTTGATTGAAGGAATAATTCGAAGTTTTCGCCGTATCCTTCTTTTTGTTTTTTGATTTCATCTTTCAATTCCTTGTCGGAAATTTTATATTCATTCTCCAAAGCTTGCTGAAGCAGAAGGTTTTCGAATACTGTTGCGCCAATCGCACCCTTCATTTCTTCATAGAGGTCCTCTTTAGTGATTGTCCCGGACTTTGTTGTTGCGAAAACCTCATCATCAGTTGCTTTTTCGTTGTTACATGCAGCGAGGGCTAAAACCGAAGCCGCCATCGTCATTGCAAGGACTGTTTTTTTCATATCTATTCTCTCCTAACTTTTGTGTACGACAGTTGATACTATATCATATAAACAACATGAAGATAAAACAAAATGGTTCTTTCCGGTTTGCCTATAACGCGAAATCTGCTCAGCATAGGATACATATAGAGAGGAGGTGCTCGAATGAGTGGATTCAGCCATGGGCAAGGAGCTTCCGGGTTTGCGTTAATCGTAGTATTGTTTATTTTGTTGATTATTGTAGGGGCTGCATTTTTGTACTAAGATGAAAAGTCCAACTTCCCAATAGGGGAGTTGGACTTTTATTATACTTTCAATAGAACCTCTAAATAGAACGACAGTATTAAAATAGTAACTAGGATGTTGACCGTTCGATATATTTTAGGTTGCTTTTCTTCTGGAATTTCTCTAGATTGGCATAATGCAAATGTCATTTTGTTTATTTGAAATAAGTAAAATAATGAAAATAGAACTGTAATGACAAGGATCAAATCCATTCCTCCTCTTCAACGCTTCTTTAATAATAGCAGACGCCAAACGAAAATGACATTATTTTTCATCGACAGCTTGTAATTCTGGCTCCCTCTTTGTTACAGAAATTAATTCTCCATCTGTTTCGTCAAAAGCACTGTCGATTCGCTTAAATCCTTGTTCGAAGATTTCCATGAAATCTTCACCGTAAATATTCCGTATAACCGACATCACTTCTAAAAATTCAGGGAATTTACCGTATATACTTTTAATAGGGAGTGAACCTTCAAGAATTCCATGATTGGAATCATAGTAGTTTTCATTCATTTCTTGAAGGACCACTTCACCTTCTTCTGTGACAGCGATGTATGTATTCCGACGATCGTCTTCTTTTTTAAAGAATTCGAGGTAACCCCGTTCTTCCAGTTTCTTTGAGAAGTTAAACGCAGTGGATACGTGCATGACACCAAATTTAGCGACGTCTGAAATTGTAGCCCCTTGGAGGTGGTAAGCGATCCAAAGGATATGGTGTTCATTAATATTCAAGTCATAAGGTTTTATCCATTGTTGCCAGTCTTTTTCGACGGCCTTCCATAAGGCCTTTGACATTTGGGCAACACGCTGACTATAAATCATCGCCTCTTTTTGCGAAAACTTTTGTTCAGACATAAAATACCTCCAAGATTAAATAGTGTGTTTATTTTCATTATAGCAGGAAAACTTCAAATAAAAAAGTTGGAATTGCAAAAATACTTATTTGTGAGAAATAAATGTTGCTTTTCGTTACAAGCTAAACAAAAAAAGTTATCCGATAGTGAGATCGGATAACTTTTTTGCTTATTTCTGGTGGTTTGAAATTGTTTGTTCCAGTTCTTCGAGAGAGGACTGGATCGCTTGTATTTTCTTTTCAAGTCGCTGTTTGTTTGATTCAGTGGAATGTTGCCATTGTTCAATTGATCCTTTGATATCCTGAACTGTTTCAGGCACCAATTCTTTTGCTTCCTTCGTCATATGCGAGATGGAAGTCTTTAACTCGGAAATTTTGACTTTAACGTCATTCAATTTATGCTTCATGTCAGTTGAAGCGCTTTTAACGGACGAGCGTATTTCGCTTCCCGTCTGTGGAGTGGAAAATAACACAGTGACAGCAGCCGTCACTGAACCTGCAAGTAATCCTACTAAAAATGTAGATGTTTTCATGGATTACACTCCTTTCAATAAATAGTATTCCTTCTATACTATAATTAAAACATGGTAAGAAGTTTCCGGCAAATAAAAAAAGTACAATCTAATACACCGTTGATTTGCGCTACAGGCGGACGCTTTCCGCGGGGCGCGGGTGAGCCTCCTCGTCGCTTCGCTTCTGCGGGGTCTCACCATTCGCGCTAACCCCCGCAGGAGTCGCCTCCTTCCGCTACAATCAACTGATATCTGCTTTTTACATGGATACCTCGGTACACCAGGAGAAATCGGTAAAAAGCATAACATATGGTGACGCAATCCAGACTTGAATCGATGTCCCATTTTGTTGTTGTATCATCGTTTAAGTCAATTAACGATATTAAATCGCACTATAATTGCATTGTTACAATGTTTACTAATTGGTTAGTGGAATGGCTTCCTTGAATGTAATTCTGGATTAATTGGAAATGTCGGAAGATACAATGAGTTTTGTGCTAAAATAGATTTACAAGAAGATGTCTTTCAGCAATCGGGCCATTATGTGGCATAGAGTTATAATAATAAAGTGATGCAATGCGACTATATGAATGACTATTATCAAGGAGAACTGATTCAAAATCAATTGGAGCATTAAGTTTTAGGATTTCAATGTTGTATTAAAATTTATTTGCCAATTCCACTTTTCAAAAGTTGAATTATTTACATTAAACATCCTTGGCTATGTTTGGAAGGAGATATTTCTTTGGTGGAGTTAAGAACGATTAATAGTGACAATTATGAGGAATGTTTAAACTTGCAAACAACTGATACCAATGTGGACTTTGTAGACCCTGTAGCGTGGTCTTTAGCAGAAGCGTGGGTGCTTTATGATGATTCACGTCCTTTTGCAATTTATGCCGATAATGTGATGGTGGGCTATGTTTTAATGTATATTGGCGAAAATAATCCCCAAATCATAAATTTTATGATAGACAGCCGTTTTCAAAAAAGAGGTTATGGATCAGCAGCAGCTAGGCTTTGTGTTGAATATTTGTGTAAAGAATACAGTGCAAGTAGAATTTCCATACCAGTTAATTTAGAAAATATAACCGCACAGAAATTTTGGAGTAACATAGGCTTTGAAATAACAGACGATATGGAGAATGGTTATCTTTATATGCGGTTGTACATACCAGAAAAATATGTCTGAGCATATGAAGATGGAACCCATTTCCATAATCGGGCGCATTAATGTATAACTGCTGCACTGCAAATTAACATCCTTCGAATAATAACATTTTGTTTTCAAAAGGAGTATCACATGGAAAAACTATTAAAGTTTATAATCGCCATTTCATTATTAATTCTTGCACTTAATAGTTTCCGTATTGTTAGCTACCTTCGTAACCTAACGGAATTAATGGGAGCATTAATAAACGCTACAAATTAGAAGCGATTAATTGTCCTGCAAACGGGCGCAGTTACGGCAAGGACTGCACTTTAAACGGGTTGGAATTATCTTAGGCATAGTAGTAATTGTTGTGGTAGTTTTTATATTAGTAAATAAATTATATTATCCTTCATTGCCGATAGATAATTTATCAGCAAAAGAAGCAATTGAAAAACTAAAAAGCTCAGATGGGAAGATAGTAGAGATTGCAACAGAAGATGATTACATCTGGTATATTACAGGAACTGAAAATGAAGGTATTTTGATAGCAGATGATAATATTATTGGAAAGACAAGTGTGCAATTGTACAGACACAGAAAGGATTTAATCTTCGTATCACTAATTTCAATCAAGGGAATATATTTAATGATTTATTTGATTTTGCTACTGCCAATGAAATACCGATTTCCAAAACAAAGGATTACCTAATTTTAGAGAAACCGCAATGAATGCAATAAGCAGGAAGTGAACTTAATGGTGTTTTATGGTGTTAATGCCATTCCAGAAAAGAGAGTGCGATAGTTGAACAACTAACACAAAATTTCATTAGGAAATTTTGTAATTAAAAAACCACACAGGCATAATAATCTGTGCGGTTTTTCTTGCTTTTTTATTGTTAATCTATGTTTAAAATATATGCTGAAACGGTTGTTATTTTACTTGCTATTAGTTTTTTTCTTCCCACCAACCGAACCCGTTAAAGAAAAACCTTTGCCTGGATTCTTATAGTTACCTTTATTTCAATTGGATAATGCTGTTTTGAAGGATGTGCGCTTAAGCAATCCTTTGATGATTGGATAAATGATGAAAAATACAATACCATTCATTGCGACTGTAGGTAAAACGACAGTAACGAATAGGAGTCCGAAAGGTACAGTTGCTCCCATCACATAGATTGCAACTAATAGGAAGATACTTCCGGAAAGTATTGTTCCGGCGCAGGTGATGGCTGTTGATACGGCCAAATGGTTTACAGTTTTCTTTAGCAATAGAATTACGGCGTAAACGACAAATGCTGTAATCGGCTTATCGATAATATTCGGGATGAATCCACCAGGGAAACTTGTAAATATCCCAGAAAGGACCCCAGTTGTAGCCCCAAGTAAAAAGACGCTTCGGACATCCGGGAATAGTAAAATCCCGATGATCATCATCGTCAACATAAAGTCAGGCTTCATGCCCTCGCCGTATCCTGGTATGACCAAGTACAAAGCGGCACCGACGGCTACTAATAATGCCATCAGCGTAAGTTGTTTCGTATTCATTTCTCATCTCTCCTCAACTCAACTATTATTTTGGGGTTTTCCTGACGTATCCTCGTGATCGGCAGCGAAAACTTATCTGTAATTGTACGCTTATTTTTCTAACTAATCAATGGATAGTTTATTCCTGCCCAAATCGATTACGGATTTGTACTGCGATTTCTTTGATCCTATCTTGTGTGAACTCTTCCACTTTAGGATTCCAGTTGGAACTATAGCCGTCCGTCTCGTCAAAACGCGGGATGAAGTGAAGATGGAAATGAAAGACAGATTGATCTGCATGAGAGCCATTGTTTTGCAGTAGGTTCATGCCGGCAGGGTTGAATTCTTCCTTTAGGATATTTGCGATTTTTGGTGCGACTGCAAATAAGTTGGATGCTTCTTCTTCTGTCATATCATAAATGTTTTCCCGATGGTTTTTAGGAATCAATAAAACATGCCCTTTCGTTACAGGCATGATATTCATAAATGCAACGACATGCTCGTCCTCATAAATCTTTTCACTTGGTAAAGAACCTTCTACAATTTTACAAAAAACACATGATGTCATTTTTTATTTCATCCTTTCTGTTTGTGATCGCTAAATACATATTCATGATTGCCCATAGTGTAGCATATTTTCTGTTAATACGTGAAAGATGGACAAAGCATTCCTGGGCAATGTTTGGTAAAATACATATAAGAATGGAGGATGGCTATGACAATTCTTGAAGTGAAAGATGTGACAGGCGGATATACACGAAAGCCAGTTTTACATGATTTGTCATTCGAAATTGGTGAGGGCGAATTGGTCGGATTAATTGGTTTGAATGGGGCTGGGAAAAGTACAACCATTAAACATATTATCGGACTCATGAATCCTCATAATGGCGAAATAATCGTGGACGGTGTCACATTTGAAGAAGATCCCGAAGCATATCGAAAGGCGTTCACATATATACCGGAAACACCGATTTTGTATGAAGAACTTACGTTGAAAGAACATCTTGAGCTGACAGCGATGGCATATGGTCTTGATAGGGAAGTGTTTGAAGCCCGTTCGGAGATGCTACTGAAAGAATTCATGATGGAGAAGCGTTTAAATTGGTTCCCCGCGCATTTCTCGAAAGGGATGCGTCAAAAAGTAATGATCATGTGTGCTTTTCTTGTGGAGCCTTCACTGTACATTATCGATGAACCGTTTGTCGGTCTTGATCCGATAGGAATCCGTTCATTGTTAGAACAGATATCGGAGCGTAAAGCGAATGGCGCATCCGTTTTAATGTCAACGCATGTTCTGTCCACTGCGGAAAAATATTGTGATCGGATAATCGTCCTTCATGAAGGGCGGGTCAGGGCACATGGAACGATGGATGATTTAAGGAAAGCTTTTAACCGTCCAAAAGCCTCATTGGATGAACTTTATATATCCATGACAGAGGATCAAGACAATGAATAGTTTGCGTGAAATATGGGCAAAACGATTTGTCCATTATATGACCGAACTGCAAAAATACATGAAATTCGTGTTTACTGGCCATCTGGCGATTGTACTTCTGTTCACGATAGGGGCGGGGGGCTATGCATATAGCGAATGGTTGAAGGAAGTGCCAACGAACTTTCCATCCGCGATCATCGCCTCTGTCCTTATAGGATTGGCACTTGTTTTCGGGGCTCCCGTAACATTGCTTAAGCCGGCTGATAGTGTCTTTTTCCTTCCAATGGAAAAGAAGCTTGAAGACTATTTAAATAGATCATTACGGTACTCATTGTTATCACAATTGCCGATTCCCTTTATCCTATTGATTGTCATGATGCCGTTATTGGCGGCGACGAATGTCGCGGGGAAGCCACAGTTCCTGCTTACTGCCATTATTATCTTACTTGTTAAATGGATTTATGTTGAAACGGAGTACCATTATCGACGTGCAAATGACGGCGAAGGAATCTTGATAGATCGACTTGTTCGGTTTATCCTCTCAGCCTCGCTCATCTATGTGATGCTTGCAGGGTATCCGCTGTTTATCCCAGTGATTGGTTTGATCATTGCTTTATATTATTTGAACTATAAGAAAAAAAGCGCGGCCAAACCATTTCCATACCAGCATTTCATCACACTTGAACAAAATCGGATGATGCGTTTCTATCGTTTCGCCAACTATTTCACGGATGTGCCCCATTTGAAAGGCTCAATCAGTCGACGTGCTTGGCTTGGTTTTCTTATGCGTCCTGGGAAGTTTGGACAGACTTCACCGCAGCGCTATCTGTTGCAGAGGACACTTATCCGGACAGACGATACGTTTTGGCTATGGGTAAGATTGACGGGACTTTCCATTCTTGGAGTCGTCCTAATTCCGTTCACGATTGTGGTCTACATCTTTATCGGTGCTTTGGCTTTCGCCTCATCGATCCAGCTTGTTCACGCCTTACGTGCTGGAAATGACTTCCGAATGGATATGCTTTTCCCGGAAGCAACAAACACTCGGACACCCGCAATCCGCAAAACGGTAAGCTCGATTCAATTATTACAGGCACTATTTATCCTTATCACAGGATTTCTTGTTGGAGGCATTTCTGTGACGCCTATCATTATGGCAATCATTGTTGTACTCGTCTCTACTGCAACAATTCGTTTTTCAAATGAAAAAAATACGGACTGATGATCTAATCCTTCAAGAAAAAATAAAATAGAATATTCTCAAAAACCTTGCAACTGGACCTGTGAATTAGGTATAATAAAAAAAAGGCATCAGGGGTGAGGGAAATAGAAAATAATTATTCATATGCCGAGTTCTTAAAAGCCGTGGGAAAAAATAGTTCTTCTGCACAAGCGGAGCGATTATTAAATGATATTTATATGGATCTTTTCCTGAGCCATATCCACCGGGAGCAAACAAAAAAACGTCTCTGGGAATTGATCGATATCGCGCTCGACGAGAAAGACGAGTCGACTTTCAACAGACTGACTGATGAATTGATGAAAGTCGAAGATAATTAACTATAGTTTTGCGGGTCTGCCTGAAGTCGTACATCGACTACCGGCAGGCCCGCTTTTTGTTTGCGGTGATTTTCTAAGAATGGCTGCGACTTCCCGTAGAAGTGCTTCGACTTCCCATAGAAGTGTGTCGACTTCCCGTAGAAGTGCTTCGACTTCCCGTAGAAGTGCTTCGACTTCCCGTAGAAGTGCTGCGACTTCCCGTAGAAGTGCTTCGACTTCCCATAGAAGTGTGGTGACTTCCCGTAGAAGTGCTTCGACTTCCCGTAGAAGTGCTTCGACTTCCCGTAGAAGTGCTTCAACTTCCCATAGAAGTGCTTCGACTTCCCATAGAAGTACTTCGACTTCCCATAGAAGTACCATGACTTCCCATAGACTGCCATCGACTTCCCATAGCCCCCTTTAATATATTTAAAACACACGTTCCCTTTTTCTTTTAGTCTGACTTCATTCTATGTTAAGATGAAAGTAATTCAATTTTGGGGAGGACTTGCTATGGTCCAAAAATTCGATTTACACGCTCCTTACGTCCCTTTAGGCGACCAACCTGCTGCTATTACAAAGCTTGTCGGAGGCATAAATGAAGGGAAAAAGCATCAAACTCTTTTAGGGGCAACAGGGACAGGAAAAACATTCACAGTTTCAAACGTTGTAACGGAAGTCAATAAACCGACACTTGTGATTGCACATAATAAAACACTTGCTGGGCAGCTTTACAGCGAATTCAAGGAATTCTTTCCGAACAATGCGGTGGAGTATTTTGTAAGCTTCTACGACTTTTATCAGCCGGAAGCATACGTACCGCACACGGATACTTATATAGAAAAAGACGCAACCATCAACGATGAGATCGACAAGCTTCGACACTCGGCCACATCAGCCCTGTTCGAACGCAATGATGTGCTAATTGTCGCATCCGTTTCCTGCATTTACGGGCTCGGATCGCCGGAGGAATATGGAAAGCATGTTGTCTCCCTTCGGACAGGCATGGAAATTGGAAGAAACGAATTGCTAAGGCGATTTGTCGACATCCAATACTCCAGGAATGACATCAATTTCACCCGTGGAACATTCCGCGTAAGGGGAGACGTTGTCGAAATTTTCCCGGCGTCCCAAGACGAACATTGTATTCGTATCGAATTTTTCGGAGATGAAATCGACCGAATCCGTGAAGTCGATGCGTTGACCGGAGAAATTTTAGGCGACCGGGAACATGTTGCCATTTTCCCGGCATCCCACTTTGTTACCGGCGAAGAAAAAATGGTGAAGGCCATCGCGAATATCGAAACGGAACTGGATGAACGCCTTACATTGTTGAGAAAAGAAGACAAACTGCTTGAAGCGCAACGACTTGAACAAAGAACACGCTATGACCTCGAAATGATGAGAGAAATGGGATTCTGTTCAGGAATTGAAAACTATTCAAGGCATCTGACCCTACGACCTGCTGGGGCGACACCTTATACACTTTTGGATTATTTTCCAGACGATTTCCTAATTGTCATCGATGAAAGTCACGTCACTTTACCCCAAATCCGGGGAATGTACAATGGCGACCAAGCGCGTAAGCAAGTATTGGTCGACCACGGATTCCGCCTACCTTCAGCATTAGACAATAGACCGCTTATGTTCCAAGAATTCGAGAACTATGTACATCAAGCAATATACGTTTCTGCAACTCCAGGCCCTTATGAAATCGAGCATACGCCCGAAATGGTGGAACAGATTATCAGGCCAACAGGATTGCTTGACCCAATAATCGAAGTGCGTCCTATCGAAGGGCAAATCGATGATCTAATCGATGAAATAAATGAGCGTACAAAGCGGAATGAACGGGTATTGATAACAACACTAACGAAAAAAATGTCAGAAGATCTTACGGATTACTTGAAAGATATCGGCATTAAAGTCCAATACTTGCATTCAGATGTGAAAACGCTTGAAAGGATTGAAATCATCCGGGAGTTACGATTAGGCACTTACGATGTATTAATAGGTATCAACCTCTTAAGGGAAGGGCTTGATATTCCGGAAGTTTCCCTTGTCACCATTTTGGATGCAGATAAGGAAGGATTCCTAAGGTCCGAGCGTGCACTCATCCAGACAATCGGACGAGCAGCACGGAACTCCGAGGGCCGGGTAATTATGTATGCGGACCGCTTTACGGATTCGATGAAAAAGGCAATCGATGAAACAGAAAGACGGCGAGAAATCCAAAAGGCTTACAATGAAAAGCATGGCATCACACCGACGACAATTAAAAAAGAAATTCGTGATGTCATCAGGGCGACCCAAGTTGCTGAGGATAATACGACAGCTCTCGAAAAAGTAACGCAAGGCAGGAAGTTAACGAAGGAAGATAAGGCGAAACTTCTTGTGACACTTGAAAAAGAAATGAAGGAAGCAGCAAAGGCGCTTGATTTCGAAAGGGCGGCTGAGCTTCGCGATAGTATATTAGAATTGAAGGCTGAGGGGTGAAGACGCGATGAAAAATAAAGAGATCGTCATTCAAGGGGCAAGAGCCCATAATCTGAAAAACATTAACATCAATATTCCACGTGATCAAATGGTCGTAATAACTGGATTGTCCGGATCAGGAAAATCATCACTCGCATTTGACACGATTTACGCTGAAGGACAAAGACGATACGTCGAATCCCTTTCGGCGTATGCCCGTCAGTTTTTAGGCCAGATGGATAAACCCGACGTGGATGTCATAGAAGGACTGTCGCCGGCGATTTCCATTGACCAGAAAACAACGAGCCGTAATCCCCGTTCGACGGTCGGAACGGTAACGGAAATATACGATTATTTACGGTTGCTTTATGCACGGGTCGGCAAGCCGATCTGTCCGAATCATGGTATCGAGATCACCTCGCAGACAATTGAGCAGATGGTCGACCGAATCATGCAGCTGCCTGAGCGTTCAAGACTGCAAATTCTTGCACCAGTCGTTTCGGGTAGAAAGGGAACCCATGCAAAATTGATCGAAGACATTAAAAAGCAAGGATATGTCAGGATTCGAGTGAATGGGGACGTAATGGATCTCGACGATAATATTGAGCTGAACAAAAATAAAAAACATACTATTGAAGTCGTAATCGACCGGATTGTTGTTAAAGAGGGAATCGAAGCCCGCTTAAGTGATTCTTTGGAGTCCGCCCTACGCCTAGCTGAAGGAACAGTTTTAGTCGACGTAATCGACGTTGAAGAATTGCTGTTTAGTGAGCATCATGCTTGTCCGCTTTGTGGTTTTTCCATAGGTGAATTAGAGCCAAGGATGTTTTCATTCAACAGTCCGTTCGGAGCTTGCGGCGAGTGTGATGGTTTAGGGACTAAATTAGAGGTTGACCCGGAGTTGGTCATCCCGGACGCTACTCTTTCATTGAATGAAGACGCAATTGCACCATGGGTACCGACAAGTTCACAATATTATCCTGAACTATTGAAGACTATCTGCCATCACTTTAAAATTCCGATGGATGTACCGGTACAGGATCTTTCGGATGAGGATCTGAATATTATTCTTTACGGTTCGAAGGATCAGATGGTCAAATTCCAATATACGAATGAATTCGGGAATACGCGTGTCAATAATATTTACTTCGAAGGCGTCTTAGCCAACGTTGAACGTAGATTTAAGGAAACATCTTCTGATTATATTAGAGAGCAAATGGAGAAATATATGGCGAGCCGTGCTTGCCCGACTTGTAAGGGTTATCGATTGAAAGAGGAAACGTTGGCAGTCAAAGTGAATGGATCACATATCGGAAAAGTAACCGAATTATCCATTACTGAAGCCGACCAATTCTTCAAAACCCTCGTTCTATCCGAGAAAGATGCCCAAATTGCAAACTTAATCCTTCGTGAAATCGAAGAAAGACTTGGTTTCCTCGTCAATGTTGGTCTTGATTATTTGTCATTATCAAGGGCTGCAGGGACATTATCGGGCGGTGAGGCACAGCGAATCAGGCTTGCAACGCAGATCGGATCCAGATTGACAGGGGTCCTATACATCTTGGATGAGCCTTCTATTGGGCTTCATCAAAGGGATAATGACCGTCTGATCGAGACGCTGCAAAGCATGCGCGATATCGGAAATACGCTCATAGTTGTCGAACATGATGAAGATACGATGATTGCAGCGGATTACTTGATCGATATCGGTCCGGGTGCTGGTCAAGAGGGCGGTCAAATCGTTTCGGCAGGCACGCCTGAAGAAGTGATGAATGACCCTAAATCTTTAACTGGTCAATACTTAAGTGGTAAGAAATTCATTCCACTGCCGATGGAGAGACGTAAATCGGACGGCCGGGTTGTTTCGATTAAAGGTGCATCCGAAAACAACTTGAAAAATGTCAACGCGGATTTCCCGTTAGGACAGTTCATCGCAGTTACTGGTGTCTCGGGTTCAGGAAAAAGTACGCTTATAAACGAAGTATTGCATAAAGTGCTTGCTCAAAAGTTGAATCGCTCGAAACAAAAGCCGGGCCGTTTTACATCCATCTCCGGAATTGAGGAACTGGAAAAAGTGATCGAAATCGACCAGTCCCCTATAGGAAGGACACCAAGGTCGAATCCGGCAACGTATACCGGGTTATTCGACGATGTACGTGATGTGTTCGCAATGACAAACGAAGCAAAAGTTCGAGGATACAAAAAAGGTCGATTCAGTTTTAATGTGAAAGGCGGACGTTGTGAAGCATGCCGTGGCGACGGCATTATCAAAATCGAAATGCATTTTCTCCCAGACGTCTATGTGCCTTGTGAAGTTTGTCACGGAAAGCGATACAATCGGGAAACACTTGAAGTGACGTATAAAGGGAAGAATATTGCGGATGTCCTTGCGATGACTGTCGAGGATGCATTGATCTTCTTCGAAAATATTCCTAAGATCAGCAGGAAACTGCAAACGATTGCCGATGTCGGTCTCGGTTATGTCCAACTTGGCCAGCCGGCTACAACGTTATCGGGCGGTGAAGCGCAGCGGGTCAAGTTAGCGTCCGAATTGCATAAGCGTTCAAACGGCAAATCGTTTTATATATTGGACGAGCCAACGACAGGATTGCATGTCCATGACATTGAAAAACTCCTCCTTGTCCTACAACGTTTGGTGGATAGCGGCAATACAGTGCTTGTCATTGAACATAATCTTGATGTGATTAAAACAGTTGATCATATTATCGATTTAGGTCCTGAAGGCGGGGACAAAGGTGGTCAAATCATCGCGACAGGCACTCCTGAAGAAGTGGCTAAAGTTGCAAAATCATACACGGGCCACTATTTGAAACCAATCCTTGAAAGAGACCGTCAGAGAATGAAAGACAAAATCGAAAAGGTTGCACTCAAAAGATAGTGAAACCTTATGAATGATCATTCGTATATATACTATTGGAAAGTAAGAGTGAAATAAGGACTCTTGCTGAAGTTGAAATTACAAGGAGGCAGACAGATGCAAAACGAACGCAAACGTATCTTGACAATGCTGGAAAATGGTACAATTTCAATGGATGAAGCCTTAACTCTTCTGGAAGCGATGGAGAAAACAGCTAAAGATAATTACAACCAAGCGGACGAAGTAGTCTTTAATGAAAACAAATCCGACCAAGGCAATGATCAATCCTATTCAAAAAATAGGAAAGATCCTTCTATGGATGAATTCATCGAAGACATAAAGAAAGACTTTGTAACTGTCGGAGATCGTTTCATGCAATTCATGCAAACCGCGGTGGATAAAATGAAAGGCTTCGACTTCGACAAACCATTTGGTGGAAGCACTACATTCCATCATTCCATTGTAAAAGAAGCGGATGATTTAGAAGAAATCCTTATCGATGTCGACAACGGGAATATATCCGTTCATGCGACAGATGCAACCGAAATAAAAGCAGATTTCGTCGTGAAGGCATATGGTGGTAAGTCGGAAGAAGATTCGAGGAAGGAATTCCTTGATAAGTTGATCTTCTTGGTAGATGAAGGGAAGCTGCGTTTACTAAGTGATTTAAAATTAATCCAAGTGAATGTAGACCTTTTTATCCCAAAACAAGATTACAAAAAAATCTCTGCAAGACTTCTTAATGGCCATTTTTCGATGAATGATATAACTGTTGATAGATTTTACACGAAAACGGCAAACGGAAAAGTGGACCTTGAGCGCATTGACTTTAAAGAGGCGGAAATCGAGGCAGGTAACGGGTCAATTCGACTTAACGAAAGTTCTGGGGAGCTACTTGAAGCGGAAACGATCAATGGCCGCGTATATTTATCCGGTCAGTTAAAAGATGTGGAAGCAAAATCTCTGAACGGCAATGTAATTGTCACGACAAATGACACTGCTGCACAAAGAATAGATGCAAAAACAGTAAGCGGAACAGTAGAGGTATACATTCCATCCGACATTCCGTTACACGG
Source organism: Sporosarcina thermotolerans (assembly GCF_042658975.1). Taxonomy (NCBI): domain Bacteria; kingdom Bacillati; phylum Bacillota; class Bacilli; order Caryophanales; family Caryophanaceae; genus Sporosarcina; species Sporosarcina thermotolerans. The sequence continues at coordinate 64,246 of NZ_JBHSRM010000021.1, forward strand.
TGAAATCTCTACCAATATGGGACGTTTGGACCTTCAACTGAAAGATGTCACTAAATCAAGCGAACAAGAGCAGTTCCTCCAACGAAGCATCAGCTTCTCGAAAACAGGAGAGAACGGCGCAACGCCTCTATATATTCATGGTGAGGCTAAAACAGGCTCCGTCATCGTTTGCTATACAGTAAAACATGATTAAATACCCCTTGGACTGTAGACAACCGAGAAATCGGAAGTCTACAGTTTTTTAATTGTATTTAGATATAGCTAAGTTGTGTTGATTGAAGTTCATGGTAAAATGGAACATAGGTTTAACGGTAAAGGAAAGGATGGGTGTAATTGTCTGTTGTAACAGTAAAAGATGTTCAAAACCAATTCGGACTCGAACTTCTTGCCGGCAAAGATGGTATCGAGCGAACGATCACAATGAGTGACATTTCACGCCCAGGACTTGAAATGGCAGGTTACTTTGATTTTTACACATCAACACGTGTTCAGTTGCTTGGAAAGACAGAAGTTTCCTTTTTCAATAAACTTGGTCCAGTAGAACGAATGGATCGCATGGATCGTCTTTGTACAGCTGAAACACCAGCTTTTATCATTGCACATAATATGCAATGTCCTGATGAGTTAAAAGAATTGGCAGATGTACGGAATATCGCCGTCCTTCAGACGGAACACCCAACAACAAGGTTTTCAAGCATGTTGACAAACTACCTGGAAGGGCAGTTAGCCCCGATGACAACCGTACATGGCGTGCTTGTCGACGTATATGGAATAGGCGTATTAATCACAGGGAAAAGTGGAGTAGGTAAAAGTGAAACTGCTTTGGAACTTGTGAAAAGGGGACATCGACTCGTCGCGGATGATGCTGTGGAAATCAGGCAAGTCGCCAAAAACGTTCTAATCGGTAACGCCCCGAAACTATTAAATCATATGCTTGAAATACGTGGGGTCGGGATCATTGATATGATGACACTTTTCGGTGCAAGTGCAGTGAAAGATGACAAGCGTGTCCTAATGGTCATTGATCTCGAAGTATGGGACCCAGACAAATTGTATGACCGCTTGGGGATTGATGAAGAAAAAGCGAAGATCATGGATTCCGATGTGACGAAACTTACAGTACCCGTAAGACCGGGACGAAATTTATCGGTTATTATTGAAGTAGCTGCAATGGATTATCGCATGAAAAGATTAGGCATTAATGCGGCAGAGACATTTTCGAGAAGACTCGATTTGGCTATCCAAAATAGCAATGAAAAGGGGATAGAATAAAAATATGTTCGATTTTCTAACGATTAACCCAACAGCCTTTGAAATAGGCCCCATCTCGGTCCGATGGTATGGGATTTTAATTACTACAGGAATTATCCTTGCATTCTTAGTCGTTCAAAAAGAAATGGTGAAAAGAGGAATGCATCCGGACTTTTTAACGGACCTGCTCATTTGGGCAGTACCAATTTCTATTATAAGTGCACGGATTTATTATGTTATTTTCTCATGGGATTCGTATAGGGATAACCCCGCCGATATCTTTAAAATTTGGGAAGGCGGCATTGCGATTCACGGTGCTTTGATTGGTGCCTTTTTAACAACATACTTTTTCACTAAGAAACGTGGCATTTCATTTTGGAAAGTTGTGGACATTGCAGTTCCGGGTATTCTGATCGGCCAAATCATTGGTAGATGGGGGAACTTTATCAACCAGGAAGCACATGGTGGTCCAGTTTCGGAGCAGTTCCTTGAAAACACATGGATTCCCAATTGGATTATGAATCAAATGACAATTGAAGGAGTTACATACCATCCGACATTCCTGTATGAATCCCTTTGGAATGTAGTCGGCCTAATTATTGTCTTGATCTTAAGAAGAGTGCGATTGAAGCGCGGAGAGATCTTCTTCTTTTATCTAATATGGTATTCAATTGGAAGGTACTTCATCGAAGGGATGAGAACAGACAGCTTGTATGGCGGCGATCTTCGTGCCGCACAAATCGTCTCGATTCTCGCAATCCTTTTTGGTGCCTCAATGTTCGTGTATAGAAGGTTCATCAAGAAAGTGAAAGTAAACTATCTAGATAAATAAAAGAGGGATAGGAAATGCAGACATTAAAAAATGGGTTGAAAGCAGGCTTGAAGACGACGTGGACGTTAGGGAAAATCATTTTTCCTATTACGATTCTTGTTGTGATCCTGCAACACACCCCGATTTTACCTTGGGTTGTAAAACTTGTCTCACCTTTCATGGGGCTGTTTGGACTAAGTGGGGAAGCAGCCATTCCGTTGGTGCTTGGCAATGCATTGAACTTATACGCTGGTATCGCCGGGATTCTTTCGCTTGATCTGACAGTGAAGGAAGTTTTCATCCTCGCTGTAATGCTCAGTTTTTCGCATAATCTCTTTATCGAGACAGGGGTTGCGCTGAAGGTCGGCGTTAAATTATGGGTTGTCTTACTTGTTCGATTCGGTTTAGCGGCATTCTCTGCTGTAATTATAAACGTGTTTTGGAGTGGCGGAAGTGAGATTGCGAAATACGGCATGGCTCCGGAAATCGCTGCAATACCTGAAGGATGGCTCGAAATCGGTCTTTTAGGATTGCAAAAAGCTTCCTTTGGTGTGTTACAGCTTGCGCTAATTGTCATTCCATTGATGATTATAGTTCAATATTTAAAGGACCATCATTATTTACAGAAATTCTCCGAGAAGCTTGCGCCGTTCACGAAAGTCATCGGTGTTAAACCGAATGCTTCAATGACGCTTGTTGCAGGTCTTGTTATCGGGTTGGCTTATGGAGCCGGTGTAATGATCCAAGCAGTTGAAGAAGATGGCGTAAGCAAGAAAGATGCGACACTCGCTTTCATCTTCCTTATCGCCTGTCACGCGGTTGTAGAGGATACGCTTATCTTCATGCCTTTAGGGATACCGGTATTACCATTGCTAATCATTCGACTCGTAACTGCGTTCGTTTTGACGATAGCTGTCGCTTATTTCTGGAAGCAAAGCGGGCGGAGAAGGGAAAAGGAGGCAACCGTTTTAAATGGCTAATAAAATCACAACATTATTATTCGACTTCGACGGAACATTGCTTGATACGAATGAATTGATCGTCCAAACGTTTCAAACCGTCCTTGGTGCGCATTATCCTGGAAAATATGTAAGAGCGGATATCATTCCATTCCTTGGACCGACATTGAAAGAGACAATGGATAGTGTAGATCCGATAATGTCTGACCAACTTATAAGCGAATATCGTGAATGGAATTACGCGAATCATGATCTATTGGCAACTGAATTTGATGGCGTTTCTGAAACATTGAGGCAATTGAAAAGCAAGGGCTTCAAGATGGCGATTGTCTCCACGAAGCGGAATGATATGATCATGAAAGGCTTGGAGCTTATTTCAGCTAATAATGTATTTGATACGGTGATTGGGTTGGATGATGTGCAAAATGCAAAGCCAGATCCTGAACCGATACTGTTGGCAATGGAAAGATTGAATTCCTCACCGGAGGAAACTTTAATGATCGGGGATAACTCCCATGATATACACGGTGGAAAAAATGCAGGAGTTCGCACAGCAGGGGTGGCTTGGTCATTAAAAGGGGAACAATTCATGCGTGAATTGGAGCCTGATTTTATGCTGCACCATATTTCAGACCTCCTTGAGATTACTGCGGGAGAGAACGATTGAGAAGGACAGAACGTTTTCCGGCTAAAGGAAATGCGAACTCCCTTTGGCATATTTACAAAACGGTCTCATTTTTAAAAGTGGCTAAGAATTTCATTTTCATCCAGTTGGGGAGATATACACCTTTTATCCCCATGAAGAATTTCATTTATCGTACATTTTTAGGGATGAAAATAGGGAAAAAAACATCGTTTGCCCTTATGGTGATGCCAGATACGATGTTCCCCGAACGAATTACTGTCGGCAATAATTCGATTATCGGCTTCAATACAACGATTCTTGCGCATGAGTATCTAATCGAAGAGTACCGGGTTGGCGATGTGGTGATCGGGGACCGTGTGATGATCGGGGCCAATACGACGATCCTTCCGGGTGTTGAAATCGGAGATGGGGCAATTGTTTCGGCTGCATCACTCGTAAATCGTGATATTCCTGCAGGTGCGTTTGCCGGCGGCAATCCCGTTCGAATCATTTATACCGCGGAACAGTTGGCGGAGCGAAAGGCGAAGTAATCCTAAGAATGTGTCAAAATAGTGAATGACGGGTAGAGAAGTTATGTTATAATTTTTATTGGAGGAACGTCTAATACGTTCCTTTCTATTTTCTATCGGAGGAAATTTGATTGGATAAAAAGCATAGGAATATAGATAAAAAAATAATTTCTTTTATCCCTGATGGTGAATTTTATTATCAGAAGGGCATTAAAGCGATGCAACGTGAACGATACGATGATGCCCATAAATATTTGCAACGTGCTGTTGAGTTAAGCCCGAGTGATCCGCTCATTCTTATGCAATACGGCATTCTTATTATGGAAGAGGGCATGTTTGAGGAGGCCTACGAGATCCTTGCGGCTGCACATGGCATTGACCCAGAGGAAGAGGATATCATCTTCTATTTGGCGGAAGTCCATGCACATCTCGGTCTTCTTCGAGATGCAAAAGTCTATGCTGAAAAATATATTGCGCTATCTCCAGACGGACCTCTTGTTGATGATTCGATGGAAATTATCGATTTTGCTGAACAAGAAGAAGATATATTTGACGATGAGGAAATGCCGGATGGTGAAGTGTATTTCCTTCAGGAGAAGGCAAGGAGATTGATGGAAGGCGGCTTGTTTGACGAAGCCATCGAAATCCTTGAGGCAATCATCGTAGATTATCCTGAGTTTTGGGCGGCATATAATAATTTGGCTCTCGCCTATTTCTACGTCGGCAAAATCGATCAGGCGAAGGAATTGCTTTACGATGTACTTGATAAGAACAAAGGGAATATCCATGCATTATGCAATCTCGCTGTCTTTTATTATTACCAGAAAGACAAAGAGGAATTGGATGCATTGCTTGACCTTCTGTTGAAGATAAAACCTTATCAATTCATACATCGATATAAATTAGGGGCAACATTTGCATTGGTTGGGAAACATAAAGAAGCATATGGTTGGCTCAGAAGCCTAAAGAAAAGGGGATTTGAAGGGGATGCAGGCTATTATTTCTGGCTTGCCCATTCTGCTTACTTTTCAGGAAATGAGACAGCCGCGAAGGAAGCATATGAAAAGTTAGTCGAGCTTGACCCAAGCAAGGCCGGGTTAGAGCCTTGGAAAAGCGTGCAAGAGACATCGCGGGCGGATTCATTTGAACAGGATCGTGAATTCCTACTAAGTAAAATCATGAATAAATACCGAAGCGAGCGACTGTTAGGCTTTTATTTATTGGGCAAATCGGCTCATAAACAAGAAATTATTTCGCATCCGAAATATATTGATTTGGAAAAGCTGAGTAGCATTGAACAGTTATTTTTAGCCCATAGCCTCGATTATGAATTTACATTGGAAACTGATTTCGATCATTCCTTTATGCGGGCTTTGGAAACGACCGATATCATTTACAAGAATTACAAGCCGCTCGATAAGCAAGGGACACATCTTTTTCAAATGTGGTTCACCCTTTGCGAGGTGGCATTAACTCGATCATATGATTTCAGGAATCCGGATGCCCTCGCTGCAGCAGCTGATTATATGTTCCAATCATCACGTTATAAAGGAGTTACCAAAACGGCCATTGCAAAAAGTTATGGCATTTCGGTACCAACGCTAACTAAATATGTTCATACATTAATGGAGTTTCTACCACAATTTAGTGAGTGATAAATGTTAGGCAACCACTCCCGCGAGCAAATAGATTGATTGGACACATCAAATCTTATACGATTTGGTCAGTGTTATGTTATGTAGGAGGAGGAAAAACCAATGACAACAGAGAAAATATATGACGTCATTATTATTGGTGCGGGCCCGGCAGGAATGACTGCAGCTGTTTACACTTCCAGAGCAAACTTGTCGACCTTGATGTTAGAGCGCGGAATTCCGGGTGGACAAATGGCGAACACGGAAGAGATTGAAAACTATCCTGGTTTTGAATCGATCTTGGGACCAGATCTCTCCCAGAAAATGTTCGACCACGCCAAATCATTCGGTGCTGAATACGCATACGGTGACGTAAACGAAATCATCGATGGTGTTAGCTATAAAACGATTATTTCCGGTAAAAAAGAATATAAAGCACGTGCCATTATCATTACCACTGGTGCTGAATATAAAAAAATGGGCGTACCAGGCGAAGCAGACCTTACTGGCCGCGGCGTCAGCTATTGTGCTGTTTGTGACGGTGCCTTTTTCAAAGGGAGAGAAATCGTTGTTATCGGCGGTGGAGACTCAGCGGTTGAAGAAGGTGCATACCTCACTCGATTCGCAGACAAGGTAACGATCATTCATAGACGTGACGAATTGCGCGCGCAAAAAATCTTGCAAGATCGCGCATTTGCGAATGAAAAAATCGATTTTATCTGGAATTCTACAGTTAAGCAAGTTAACGGACAGGATGGAAAAATCAGTTCTGTAACGCTTGTTTCCACTGTGGATGGTACGGAAAGAGAGATGGAGACTCAGGGTATGTTCGTCTACATCGGTATGGATCCATTAACTGCACCATTTAAAAACTTGGATATCTTGGATGACCACGGATATATCGTGACCAATGAAGAAATGGAAACGAAAGTTCCAGGAATCTACGCAGCAGGAGATGTGCGTCAAAAAACACTTCGCCAAGTCGTAACGGCAACAGGCGACGGAAGCATCGCTGCACAAGCTTGTCAAAAATATATTGAAGAACTTGCGGAGAAACTATCTGCGGAAGTTTGATTATAGTGAGAGGCCCGAGTATGGGTCTCTTTTTTATATGGATGCGGACCTCCCATAGAGCACCGTGACTTCCGGTAGAATGCAATGCGGTCGATTTCCCATAGACTGCGGCTGAGTTCCCATAGAGGCGTTGTGACTTCCGATAGAAAGCGACTGAGTTCCCATAGAAGTGCCGTGACTTCCCATAGAATGCGGCTGAGTTCCCATAGAAGTGCCGTGACTTCCCATAGAATGCGGCTGAGTTCCCATAGAAGTGCCGTGACTTCCCGTAGAATGCGGCTGAGTTCCCATAGAAGCGTTGTGACTTCCCATAGAAAGCGTCCGCCTGAAACGGAAATCAAAAGCCCGTCCAAAATTATTAATGCAACCTTAATATTACTGTAACTCTAATGCAACACATTAGGGGTAACATAAGAATAGTAATTGACCCCCCTTTTTAATATAGCAACACTTTAAGACGACCTACTGATGCAAATCGTAGGTGGTCTTCTTTTTTTGTTGTTTGCAACGTAAACATTGTATAATAGATGCATGCATGTTTTAAAAAGCGAGGAATTCAGATGCAGAGAATTGCTAACTTACTTGTCGTAAAAGACAATCAGGTACTTTTATTGAAAAAGCCGAGGCGGGATTGGTACGTGGCTCCCGGGGGAAAGATGGATTCAGGGGAATCGATATACGAGGCAGCCATCCGTGAATTCGAAGAGGAAACTGGCGCGACACCAGTAAATCCGCAAGTTAAAGGGATTTACACGATGATGATACTAAATCCAGACACGAAGGAATTGATCGACGAATGGATGTTGTACACATTCGTCGCCAAAGATTTGATCGGCACGCCGTATGAGTCGAATCGGGAAGGGTTGCTCGAATGGCACGGTATCGAAAAATTGAAAACGTTGCCAATGGCTGAAGGCGATAGATCCAATTTATCATTTGCCGTCTCCAAAAACGGTGTCCAGTATGGTACATTTTATTATACAGAAGAGTTTGAACTGTTAGAAGAGCGACTACAAAACTCGATGGAGGGCGATCTACTATAATGGAAAATGAATTACCAAACAGCGACGTTGAATTAGTCATTATTACCGGGATGTCTGGTGCTGGTAAAACAGTGGCGATGCAAAGCTTTGAAGACATGGGCTTCTATTGTATTGATAATTTACCTCCAGAGCTTTTGGTCACATTTTTAGACTTGATGATGAAGTCCGAGAACAAGATGAGACGGATTGCGGCAGTCATGGATACAAGAGGCGGTGACCTTTTTGATGCGTTGATCGGAGCATTGGACAATTTGTTGCAAATGGAAGGGGTATCCACCAAGCTTCTGTTTTTAGATGCGGATGATGAAACACTTGTAAGACGGTATAAGGAAACGAGAAGATCGCATCCACTCGCAGAGGGTGGACTTCCGCTTACCGGTATTCGCAAAGAGCGGACATTGCTTTCCGAGTTAAGAGGCAGAGCTCGCTTCATCTACAATACTTCCGAACTTAAACCAAGGGAATTACGCGAAAAAATCATGTCCACATTCTCTTCCAAAGGCGACACCGCTTTCACATTGAACTTCATGTCTTTCGGATTTAAGCATGGGATGCCGATAGATGCAGATGTCGTTTTTGATGTACGCTTTTTGCCAAATCCATACTATCTTGAAGATCTAAGACCGATGTCTGGACTGGATAAGGAAGTATACGATTATGTTTTAAAGTGGAACGATTCACAAGTGTTGATCGAAAAATTGACGGATCTTTTCAAATTCATCATACCGCAATATAAAAACGAAGGTAAATCACAAGTCGTCGTAGCCTTCGGTTGTACGGGGGGCCAACATCGTTCTGTGACGTTGGCGGAATACTTCGGAAACCGATTAAAAGACGAATATAAAACACTAATCACACATCGGGATGTGGAAAAGAGAAAGGGTTGACACAATGCTGCAATCCGGAAGAATGAAGAAAATCGTCGTTTTCGGAGGCGGGACCGGGTTGTCCACTATGCTGAGGGGATTGAAAAATTATCCCGTTGAGCTCACCGCAGTTGTAACTGTAGCGGATGACGGTGGCAGCTCAGGAAGGTTGTTAGATCAATACAACATCCCACCTCCAGGCGATATCCGGCAAGTGATGGCAGCTCTTTCGGATGTAGAGCCGTTAATAGAAAGAATGTTCCAGTACAGGTTTACCACTTCGGATGATTTGAGAGGGCATTCATTAGGCAATCTCATGCTTGCTGCATTGACGGATATAACGGGTGATTTTGCACGAGCGGTTGAGAAAATGGGGCAGGTTTTGAACATTAAAGGTAAAATTTTACCTGCCGCAAATCAAAAGATCACCTTGCATGCAGAGCTTGATGATGGCACAATTGTAACCGGCGAATCTAAAATTCCGGTATACGGCCGTAAAATACGAAGAGTATATGTTTCACCACAAGAGGTTGAACCATTGCCTGAAACAGTACGATCCATTGAAGAAGCGGATTTAATCATATTCGGACCAGGAAGCCTATACACAAGCATCCTGCCGACAATCCTTGTAAGGGGCATAAGAGACGCGGTACTCGTAAGCAAAGCTAAAAAGGTATATATCAATAACCTGACAACTCAAGAAGGAGAAACGTATCAGTATACAGCATCAGAGCATGTGCAAGCGCTGTATGATCACGCTGGCAGCGCTTTTCTCGATACGGTTCTGTTGAACGATACTGATTTCGAAACATTATTACAGGGGAATGAATCGCCTGAAGTTCAATTACCCGTTGAGAATGATATAGAAGCTTTGAAATTGCTTGTGCCTAACATCGTCCTTGGAGATATTTCGACAGTTTCCGAGGGCCGTATCATCCATGATGCGAATAAGGTTGCTTCATGGGTTAAGGAGTATATGAAAGGCAAGGATGTAAACAAGGAGACTTGATCATCGCCGAGAGAGGGGGGACAGTCATGTCTTTTGCATCAGAAGTAAAAAAGGAATTAACCAATATAGAATCAGATGATTGCTGTGTAAAATCAGAAATAGCCGCCTTTATAAGGATGAACGGAGCAGTTTCTTTCTCGAATAAACAATTAAGCTTGGATGTTCAGACGGAAAATGCTGCAATCGCAAGAAGGCTATATTCCAACATAAAACGTCTTTACCCATATAAAGTTGAATTATTGGTCCGCAAGAAAATGCGTTTGAAAAAGAATAACGTCTACATATGTAGGATCCGTGACGGCGCTAAGCATTTATTGGAGGACTTATATATATTAACAGGAACGTTTCAATTCAAAAATGAGATTGTACCGGAATTGGTGAAAGATGAATGCTGTGAGAGGTCTTATTTAAGGGGCGCATTTTTGGCTGGGGGATCAGTCAATAATCCCGAGACGTCTTCGTATCATTTGGAAATATTCTCGTTTTACAAGGAACATAGTGAGGCCTTGGTTGAGTTGATGAATAAATCGATGCTAAATGCAAAGTCGATTGAACGAAAAAAAGGTTATATCGCATATTTAAAAGAAGCGGAAAAAATATCTGACTTCCTTGGCATAGTCGGCGCACATGTTTCATTGATGAAATTCGAAGATGTGCGGATCATAAGGGATATGCGAAATAGCGTTAACCGACTCGTGAATTGTGAAACAGCGAATATGAATAAAACAATCAGCGCTGCGCAAAGGCAAGTCGAGAATATCAAATTTATCCAAAATACGATTGGATTAGATCAATTACCCGATCGTTTGCAGGAAATCGCCCAGCTACGGATTGAACATCAGGATATAACGTTAAAAGAGCTTGGTGAAATGGTGACCGGCGGAACCGTCAGTAAATCCGGCGTGAATCATCGATTGAGAAAAATAGAAGAGATTGCAGAAAACCTTCGAAGTGGCGGAATTGCACTTCGTTAAGAACTAGACGAGGTAGGAAAGGAGACGAATAAGTATGGCAGAAAAAACAGTAGAAGTGAAGCTGAAAACTGGCTTGCAGGCAAGACAAGCTGCATTATTTGTCCAGGAAGCGAATAAGTTTTTATCAGACGTGTTTTTGAAAAAAGACGATCGCCAAGTAAATGCAAAAAGCATTATGGGTGTCATGAGCCTTGCGATTGCAAAAGGTGTTTCAGTAACGCTAATGGCGGATGGTGTGGATGAAGAGCAAGCAATCAGCACACTCGCTTTGCTTGTTGAAAAAGAGAATTAACATCCATTAGCCGAGGGTACTAACTTAGCAAAGGTTTGCAGTCTACGTACGCCGCGTCCTGCGGCAACGACTGCATGACCGGCATCCTGCCGGCCTCAGGTATAAGACGAAGATACGGAATGGCGGTTTTTGCTACGTAGTAGATTTGATTATGACCCGAGCATCTAGCGCCCAGAGCTAAACGTAAACAAGAGTACAAATTGCTTTGAATAAAAAAAAGCCGTAAACATGAATGTTTACAGGCTTCTTTATACAGCTTATATGCCCTCGGCGGGAGTCGAACCCACATTTCAAGCTTCGGAGGCTTGCGTGCTATCCATTGCACCACGAGGACGAAATATAGAGTCTGATGGTAACAGACAACACTCATTATACAAATAAAGCCATAAGAATGCAATAGTAAAATTAAATGCGTTATATTTGACCTTAATTGACCATAATATGTATGATAGGTGTACAGTTGAAACAAATGGTTTCAGCAGGTCGACAAATTTGAACCACCTAAAAGGAGGAAATACCATGAATCTAATACCTACAGTCATCGAACAAACAAATCGGGGCGAACGTGCTTATGATATTTATTCTCGTCTATTGAAAGACCGGATTATCATGTTGGGCAGCGCAATCGATGATAATGTTGCCAACTCGATTGTTGCGCAATTGCTATTCCTTGAAGCGGAAGATCCTGAAAAAGACGTTTCCATTTACATTAATAGCCCAGGCGGAAGCATTACTGCTGGTATGGCAATCTATGACACAATGCAATTCATCAAACCGGACATTCAAACAATTTGTATCGGTATGGCTGCATCAATGGGATCTTTCCTATTAACTGCAGGAACAAAAGGAAAACGTTATGCGCTTCCTAATGCAGAAGTGATGATTCACCAACCACTTGGCGGTGCACAAGGTCAGGCAACTGAAATTGAAATTGCTGCAAAACGCATTCTTTTCCTACGTGAGAAATTGAATACGATTCTTTCCGAGCGTACTGGCCAGCCAGTTGACGTTATTGCGAAAGACACAGATCGTGATAATTTCATGACTGCTGAACGTGCGAAAGAATATGGTTTGATTGACCATATTATCACACGCAGCGACATGAAAGACTTGAAAAAATAAGTATTGCTTTGAAAACCGACTTCTTTATATGGAGTCGGTTTTTTAATTTATTCCAAAATGTTTGAAACCTTTTCGGGCGACATACGATAAATAGAATACGGACTCAAGTTTGAATCGTGTTTCCCAAAGGGTATCCGTTAGTATTCAGAATAGGAGTGAGAATGAATGAAAAAACTATTAGGACCACTTACTATCATTATTGTTCTTCTTGTAATACTTGGTATTGTGTTTGTACCAAGTTACAACAAATTTGTAAATTTGGAGGAAGATGTTGATGCGTCGTATGCGCAAGTCGAAAACCAATTGCAACGCCGGCTTGACCTAATTCCGAATTTGGTAAGCACCGTGAAAGGGTACGCAAGCCATGAAAAAGAAGTAATTGCAGAAATATCCGATGCGCGCGCGAAATTATCGGGTGCAACTGGACCTGCAGAACAGGCGGCCGCGGATACCGAATTATCCAATGCATTAGGACGTCTATTGGTTGTAGTGGAAAATTATCCGGATTTGAAGGCGAATCAAAACTTCACCCAGCTCATGGATGAGTTGGCTGGCACCGAGAACCGGATTGGTGTCGCGAGGAAAGATTATAATGACGTCGTTTCCCAATTCAATCGACAAGTGAAAAGGTTTCCGGGGAAATTAGTCGCTTCGATTTTTGGGTTCGATGAAAAAGAGTATTTCCAAGCGAATGAGGCTGCAAAAGAAGCACCTAAAGTAGACTTTGGAGATGGGAAATAGTGATTCGGAAAATCGTTCGATCGCTCACGGTCGCATGTTTACTATTCATGTGCATACCATTCGGGGTGTCGGCAGCCGAAATCCCCGCTTGGAATAAATTCGACTATTTCATCCAAGACCATGCCCGAATTTTATCGAATGAACAAAAAGAAGAGCTGAACCGACTCGGGAAAAACTTGGAACAGGCGACGGGAGCGGAATTGGCGGTCCTCACAATCCCAAGTATAGGTGACGATCCGGTTGAGCAATATGCAGTCGATGCGTTGCGAGCGTATGGACTTGGAAAACAAGGCGAAGACAATGGTGCTTTGCTTGTTGTCACGACGAGACCGAATTCATCTGGGGATCGGCACTTTGAGTTGAGTGTCGGCTATGGCCTCGAGGGCGCACTGCCAGACGGGAAAGTCGGAAGGATCATGGATGAAGTGGCAGTACCGTATTTGAGGAACGAACAACCCGATTTAGCTATTATGGAAGCATACAAATCCTATTACAATGAAATCGCAGCTGAATATGGTTGGAATGGGGAAGTTGCCGAAGTGAATACTCTCGCCGGTCAAGGCGGCGATGGCTTTGGCATCCCGACGCCAATAATTATTTTCATCGTCATTTATCTGCTGTTCCGTTTTATAGGCGGCGGTGGCCGTGGAGGTCGTGGTGGTCGTGGTGGCGGATCGGGTGGCAGAAGAGGAAGAGGACGCGGTATGATCTTTTTCCCTGGCTCCTTTGGGGGCGGAGGAGGATTCGGAGGCGGCGGTGGCTTCGGTGGCGGAGGCGGCTTTACCGGCGGAGGTGGATCCGGTGGTGGCGGCGGCGGCGGTAGAAGCTGGTGACGTTAGAAAGTCTTTGTTGGAATAGTTCCAAGGTCACAAAATGACCATAAAACTCGGGAAATGATCGATAAATACTGGGAAATAATCAATAATTCAACCGAATTGATCAATAACTCTTGGGAAATGATCGATAAACCCCGGGAAATGACCGATAAAATTGGAGACAAGTTGAAAACACCAGATATTCGGCAAGAATCCACAAGGATGTTCTGCAAATCTTTTGCAGAACATCCTTTTTCCCTTATACTTAAGAAAAAACAACTTGAGGTGGGACAACATGCACGTAACATTTTACACAAAACCGGGATGTCATCTATGCGATGATGCCGAAGCAATGATGAAGCTTGTCCAAGAAGACTTTCCACTGACATGGTCCACGGTAAACATCGAATCAGACGATGTAAGCCATGAAAAATATATGCTCATGATTCCTGTCATCGAAAAGGACGGCGAAGTTCTATTGTATGGGCAAATTGGCTATGCCGATTTAATTGACCTTTTTTGAGGCATTTATGTTTGAATTGCAATACAAAGAGGTATAGAATAAGAGTATGAATTATATTTTTTTATATTAGGTGGGACAATTATAGAACAGGTGGGCGTATTTTGTCCCTTATAGAAAGAAGGGCTTTCCTTGAACCCGAATTTACTCGAGGCACAACGAAAGCTTGTGCCGGAAATGATGGAGATTCTTCACCAAAGATACAGGCTTTTGAAGTTCATCGGGGTTTCCGGTCCGATTGGCAGAAGACCATTAAGCATTCAAGCGGATATTTCCGAGCGAGAATGCAGAAACTTAATGGAGGCATTACGAAACGAGGAGCTCATTCGAATTGCGAAAGAAGGGGCCACAATCACATATGAGGGATCCAAGGTCCTTGAACTTCTTGCGCCAAGTATTGAGGAATGGACGGGGCAAAGCTTGATTGCCAGCAAATTGAGTGCTCTCCTTAAAATTCGCAGTGTACAAATCGTCCCGGGAAATTGTGATGTGAATCCGACGGTGAAAAGCTTGATTGGGAAAGAAGCGGCAACCGTTTTCATGCAAAAGATTGAAAATGGTAAAGTCATCGCTGTTACAGGTGGAAGCTCGGTTGCAGCAATTCCGCAACATATCCACTCAATTGATAATCCTGAACAGCTTCATTTTATCGCCGCGAGGGGCGGAGTTGGAGATGATATCGGGCTGCAGGCGAATGTCATTGCTGCATCTTTCGCCGAGGCGAGCGGAGGAACATATAGCACATTTTATTATCCTGAATCCCTTAGCCAAGAAGCGCATGAAATTTTCAAACGTGAACCATCTGTCATTCAAATGATGGAGCAATACGCGCAAACAGATTGTGTCTTGCATGGAATTGGCGATGCAGAACGAATGGCGGAATTACGCAATACGCCTGAGAATGAAAAGCAACTGATCCGAGAAAAAGAGGCGAAGGGCGAAGCGTTCGGCTATTATTTCGATGAAAACGGGGAAGTTGTCCACCGTATCCGAACAGTCGGCATACAAACAGAACAGCTTGAACAGGTTCCGCTGATCATTGCCGTTGCAGGTGGAGTAAGCAAAGCCGATGCGATTTTATCTTATATGGAAAGCGCTCCCCGCCAAACGATTTTGGTGACGGATGAAGGGGCGGCACATGCGATTTTGGAGAAACTGGAAGATAAACAATAAACCTATCTGGAGGTAATGGAAATGACGTTAAAAATAGCGATCAATGGATTCGGCCGTATTGGGAGACTTGTTTTCAGGGAAGCACAGAAAAATGAAGAAATTGAGGTAGTCGCTGTCAATGATTTAACGGATGCTCCGATGTTGGCGCATTTATTAAAATACGATTCAGTCCATGGAATTTTTGATGCTGAGGTTGGATCCGAAGACAATCACCTTGTCGTCAACGGGAAAAAGATTAAAGTGTACGCTGAAAAAGACCCAGCGCAATTGCCATGGGGCGATTTGGGTATCGATATCGTCATCGAATCAACAGGCGTGTTTAGAGACGAAAAAGGTCTCATGAAACATATCGAAGCGGGCGCTAAAAAGGTTATCTTATCCGCACCTGCAAAAGGCGACGTCAAAACACTCGTTATGGGTGTCAATGAAGATTCGTATGATGCAACTCAAGATAAAGTCGTTTCAAATGCATCTTGTACTACAAACTGCCTTGCACCTGTCGTAAAAGTGCTTAACGACAAATTCGGTATCAAACGAGGCATGATGACAACAGTGCACTCGTATACAAACGACCAAAACATTTTGGATTTACCGCATTCCGACTACCGCCGCGCTCGTGCAGCAGGAGAATCAATGATCCCGACGACGACTGGCGCTGCATCAGCCGTAACCAAAGTCATTCCAGAACTAAAAGGAAAATTGGACGGCATGGCTGTCCGTGTACCAACTCCGAACGTTTCACTCGTCGACTTTGTCACTGAACTTTCAAAAGAAGTGACAGTTGAAGATGTGAATGCTGCATTGAAGAACGCATCAGAAAATGAACTGAAGGACATCTTGTTCTATAATGAAATCCCATTAGTCTCACGCGACTACAACGGCAACACAGCTTCTTCTACAGTTGATGGCTTGTCAACGATGGTGTTGGACAATAATATGGTGAAAATCATTTCATGGTATGACAATGAATCCGGCTATTCAGCCCGATGCATCGATTTAGCCCTATATATGTACAACAAAGGTATATAAAACATAGCCATTATAGTGGCAACCCATTATAATAGTGATGGGTAGGAGGAACGGAGAAACCCCGTTCCTTTTTTTGTATAAATACGTTGGAAAATAAAGGGGTTTCAACTAACTCCCAATTTCCTTCGCTTTAATTCTTGGAGGTGTGCAGGTTTTATGAAAGCTAAACAAACAATCAAGGATATCGACCTGAACGGAAAACGTGTATTTTGCCGTGTGGACTTCAACGTGCCGATGGAAAATGGAAACGTATCGGACGACACAAGAATCCGTGCAGCAATACCGACAATCGAATACATGACAGAAAAAGGAGCAAAAGTGATACTCGCTAGTCATCTTGGTAGACCGAAAGGCGAAGTGAAAGATGAACTACGACTTACTGCAGCAGGTGAACGATTGGCTGAACTCCTTCAAAGAGACGTAAAAAAACTTGATGAATCAATTGGTGAAAACGTAGAAAAAGCAGTTTCTGAAATGCAAAACGGAGAGATCCTCCTTCTTGAAAACGTTCGATTCCACGCCGGAGAAGAGAAGAACGACGCGGAACTTGCGAAACAATTTGCTGCACTTGCTGATGTATTCGTCAACGACGCATTCGGAGCTGCCCATCGCGCGCATGCATCGACTGCCGGGATTGCAGAATTCATCCCGGGTGTAAGCGGATTCCTAATGGAGAAAGAATTGGATGTCCTTGGGAAAGCATTGTCTAATCCAGAGCGTCCGTTCACCGCAATTATCGGCGGTGCGAAAGTGAAGGATAAGATTGGTGTCATCGATAACCTTTTAGACAACGTCGACAATTTATTGATTGGCGGAGGATTGTCCTACACATTTACGAAAGCTGAAGGATATGAGACTGGAAACTCACTTGTTGAGGAAGATAAAATCGAACTCGCTCAGTCATTCATTCAAAAAGCGAAAGAGAAAAACGTAAAGCTTTATTTGCCGGTTGATGCGGTAGTTGCAGATACTTTTTCTGAATCGGCAAGTGTAAAAACGGTTAAGATTAATGAAATCCCTGAAGGCTGGATGGGACTTGATATTGGTCCGGCAACAGCGGAAATGTATGCGGATGTCATTAATAACTCGAAACTGATCATTTGGAACGGTCCGATGGGTGTATTTGAAATGGCTCCATTCGCAAACGGCACGAAGCAGGTTGCAATGGCAATGGCTGAAACAGAAGCCTATACAGTTATAGGTGGTGGCGATTCAGCTGCGGCTGTTGAAAAATTCGACGTTGCGGATAAAATGGATCACGTCTCTACAGGCGGCGGCGCTTCTCTTGAGTTCATGGAAGGTAAAGAACTGCCTGGCGTAACTGTTTTGTTAGATAAATGATTGGAGGGGTTAACGTTGCGTAAACGAATCATTGCGGGAAACTGGAAAATGTATAAAAAAATGGGCGAAGCAAAAGCTTTCATTGCGGAAGTAAAAGGGCGTTTACCGATCACTGCCAAGGTCGAAATGGTAATTTGTCCACCCTCGCCATATTTGTCGGAGCTTGTGAATGAATCCGAAGGCACGTCACTAAAAATCGGTGCCCAAACGATGCACGACGTCGAAGAAGGTGCATTCACGGGTGAAGTTAGTCCAAGCATGCTTGCGGATATGAATGTTGAATACGTCATCCTTGGCCATTCTGAGCGTCGTCAGTATTTCAATGAAACAGATGAATCCGTCAATAAGAAAGTGCATGCTGCATTTGCACATCAATTGACGCCTATCGTCTGCGTAGGTGAAAGCCTTGAAGAACGCGAAGAAGGCAAAACAGTTGAACGCGTTTCATCCCAAGTGGAAAAAGCGTTCAACGGCATCAGTGCAGATCAGGCAAAAGCGGCGATCATCGCTTACGAACCGATTTGGGCGATTGGCACTGGAAAGACGGCGACTTCTGAAGATGCGAATGAAGTTTGTAAAGAAATCCGCCAAGAGATCAGCAAGCTTTATGATGAAAGCACTGCAGCTGCAGTCCGCATCCAATACGGTGGAAGTGTGAAACCAGAAAACATTGCCGAGCTCCTGTCCATGGAACATATTGACGGAGCACTTGTCGGCGGGGCAAGCCTCGTCGCAGATTCATTTCTAAAATTAGTTGAGCTGGCAGCTAATGAATAAAGCACCGGTCGCATTGATCATCCTGGATGGATTTGGGTTAAGGGATGAGAAATTCGGCAATGCGGTTGCACAAGCGAACACACCGAATTTCGACATCCTTTGGAA
Organism: Sporosarcina thermotolerans; assembly: GCF_042658975.1. Classification (NCBI taxonomy): domain Bacteria; kingdom Bacillati; phylum Bacillota; class Bacilli; order Caryophanales; family Caryophanaceae; genus Sporosarcina; species Sporosarcina thermotolerans. Next base: position 82,937 of record NZ_JBHSRM010000021.1, read on the forward strand.
TAACTATCCACATTCGACATTAACCGCATGTGGAGAAGCTGTAGGCCTTCCGGATGGACAGATGGGTAATTCGGAAGTAGGTCACTTGAATATTGGTGCCGGCCGGATTGTCTATCAAAGCTTGACGCGTATTAACAAATCCATCAAAGACGGGGATTTTATGACAAACACAGCCCTTCTTGAAGCTGTGGAGCACGCGAAAAAACAAGGCTCTTCCCTGCATTTGATGGGCCTACTCTCTGACGGCGGGGTACATAGTCATTATGAACATCTTTTCGCCCTCCTTCGACTCGCAAAGTTGAACGGACTAAAAAAGGTATATGTTCATGCATTCCTTGATGGAAGGGATGTCGGTCAACGAACCGCTGCAGGTTACGTAGAGCAGACCGAAAAAGTGATGGAAGGTCTTGGAATCGGTAAGATCGCAACCGTTTCCGGTCGCTATTACGCGATGGATCGAGATAAAAGATGGGACCGCGTGGACCTAACTTACCGCGCATTGGTAGACGGGCAAGGGGATGCCTTTGCATCAGCCACTGCTGGTATCCTTTCATCCTATGAGGAAGAAGTGTATGATGAATTCGTGAAGCCGTTTATCATCGAAAAGGACGGCAAACCGATTGCGAAGATCGAAGATGGGGATGCGGTCGTATTCTTTAACTTCAGACCGGATCGCGCAATCCAATTATCCCGCGCTTTTACGGATCCGAAATTCGATGGATTCCATACAGGACCGAAAAACTACGATAACTTGAAGTTCGTAACATTCACTCATTATAGTGAAGATGTACAAGCCGATATTGTCTTCGGCAGCCAAAACTTGGATAATACAATTGGTGAAGTCATTTCAAGCAACGGACTACGCCAGCTTCGAATCGCCGAAACTGAAAAATATCCACATGTTACATTTTTCATGAGTGGCGGTAGAGAAGAAGAATTTGAAGGCGAAACGAGGATCTTAATCGCAAGCCCGAAAGTAGCGACCTATGATTTGAAACCTGAAATGAGCGCAATTGAAGTAACCGAAGCTTTGCTAAAGGAAATTGGAGAAGAGCGCCAGGATGCCATCATCCTTAACTTCGCAAATCCCGACATGGTCGGCCATAGCGGTATGCTTGAACCAACGATAAAAGCAATCGAAACAGTCGACGTATGCTTAGGTCAAATCATCGATGCACTCATGCTAAAGGGCGGTACAGCAATCATCACAGCGGATCACGGAAATTCCGACGAAGTGCTAACACTCGAAGGAAAACCAATGACCGCACATACAACAAACCCTGTTCCTGTCATCATCACAAAAGATGATATACAATTGCGAGAAGGCGGCATCCTCGCCGACCTCGCCCCAACAATGTTAAAACTATTAGGTATCGAACAACCAAAAGAAATGTCCGGAACACCATTATTTTAATAAAAGGGAGAGATTGTAATGCCTATCATTACCCACATCCAAGCAAGAGAAGTACTTGATTCACGCGGAAACCCAACAGTTGAAGTCGAAGTATTCACAGAGAGCGGTGCATTCGGCCGTGCAATCGTCCCTTCAGGCGCCTCCACAGGCGAATACGAAGCAGTCGAACTACGTGACGGCGACGTATCCCGCTACCTTGGAAAAGGCGTTTTACGCGCAGTCGACCACGTAAACGAAGTTATCGCTGAGGAAATCGTCGACAACTACTCCGTATTAGACCAAGTCGTCATCGACAAAGCTCTAATCGAATTAGACGGAACAAAAAACAAAGGTAAGCTTGGTGCTAACGCAATCCTTGGTGTTTCAATGGCAGTAGCACATGCTGCAGCGGATTACTTGGACCTTCCACTCTACCAATACCTTGGCGGCGTCAATGCGAAGCAATTGCCTGTACCAATGATGAACATCCTTAACGGCGGCGAGCATGCCGACAACAACGTCGACATCCAAGAATTCATGATCATGCCAGTAGGCGCAGAATCATTCCGTCACGGAATTCGCATGGGAGCTGAAATCTTCCACAGCCTAAAAGACGTTCTAAAGTCAAAAGGACTTAACACAGCTGTTGGTGACGAAGGTGGATTCGCTCCGAACTTGGCGTCAAACGAAGAAGCACTTTCAACAATCATGGAAGCGATTGAAAATGCGGGCTACAAAGCAGGAGAAGAAATCTTGCTTGCTATGGACGTTGCATCTTCCGAGTTCTACGATAAAGAAGCAAACACATACAACTTGGCAGGCGAAGGCATCACAAAAACTTCGGAGCAAATGGTTGACTGGTACGAAGAGCTTTGCAATAAATACCCAATCGTTTCAATTGAAGACGGTCTTGATGAAAACGACTGGGCAGGCCACAAGCTATTGACAGAACGTCTTGGCAAAAAGGTTCAGTTAGTCGGAGACGATCTATTCGTTACAAACACTGAGAAATTGGAACGCGGTATCGAAGAAGGCGTCGGCAACTCAATTCTTATCAAAGTGAACCAAATCGGTACACTGACAGAAACATTCGACGCAATCGAAATGGCAAAACGCGCAGGATACACAGCAGTCATCTCCCACCGTTCAGGTGAATCAGAAGACACAACAATCGCTGACATCGCGGTAGCAACAAACGCTGGCCAAATCAAAACAGGCGCACCGTCACGTACAGACCGCGTTGCAAAATACAACCAATTGCTTCGCATCGAAGACCAATTGGACGAAACATCCGTCTACCTTGGCGCAAAAACATTCTATAACCTAAAAAAATAAATCATCAAAACAGCCGGCACTAGCCGGCTGTAAGTTTTTTAATCAACACTGTACATTCAAAACTTGTTGTAACAATTTAAAGTATTTGATAGAATATAAGTATTGTTATGTTCGATGCAGGAGGTGGAACAAAGTGCATGCTTTGTTAATGACATTACTAGTAATCGTATCATTGGCGTTAATCGTTGTTGTATTATTGCAATCTGGAAAAAGTGCAGGTCTATCTGGAGCCATCTCCGGTGGTGCTGAACAGCTTTTTGGTAAACAAAAAGCACGTGGATTGGACTTGATACTCCAAAGAGTGACAATTATCCTTTCAATTTTATTTTTCATTTTGGCACTTGCCATCGTAAAAGTCTGATTGGAAATTCCGATTTGAAACTCAATAGAGCATATAAACAAACGCCTGGCCACCCGTATGGTCGGGCGTTTTTTTCCATAATGCATGGGAATAATAAAATACATACGCTTTTTTGTCAGCAAGTGAAAGGATGAACGACATGAGAATTGCACAACCGAAACCATTCTTTTTTGAACATGGGAAACGAGCGGTACTCTTATTACACGGCTTCACAGGCACATCAGCAGACGTCAGAATGTTAGGCCGTTTCCTTGAAAAGAAAGGCTATACATCACTCGCGCCGCATTACCGCGGGCACGGCGTCCCACCTGAGGAACTTATTAAAACAGGTCCCGACGAATGGTGGGAAGACGTTGAAGCTGGATACCAGCAATTAATCGACGCTGGATACAAAGAAATCGCAGTTTGTGGATTATCACTTGGTGGAGTATTTTCATTGAAAATAGGGGTTAAAATGAAAGTTAAGGGTATTGTAACGATGTGTGCCCCGATGTCGATTAAACACACGGATAAAATGTATGAAGGCGTGTTAAAATACGCTTCAGAATACAAACGATATGAAGGAAAATCCAAACAGGAAATCGAAGAAGAAGTGGACGCATTGCGTGGGCAAACAATGCCTTCCTTAAGCGAATTAACGACGCTCGTCGATTCCGTTCGGGAACAGCTTCCATCCATCAAAGCACCTCTTTTCGTTGTCCAATCAAGCAATGATGAAGTGATTGACGTGAATTCCGCCAAGATCATCTTTAATAACACAGCGTCGTCAGATAAAATAATCGAGTTCTATAAAGAGTCGACGCATGTCATTACATTGGGACCGGAAAAAGAGCAGCTGCATGAGGATATATATCAATTTCTTGAATCACTAAGCTGGAACGTGTGAAAATGGAAATAGTTGACGATAGTGAAGAATGGAGGGATGTAATTGGACTTTATAGATGAAGAATTAAAAAATAGGTTGATCTCTTTTATGAGAGAAGAATCGTATAAGCCGCTAACCGTTCAAGAAATCCAGGAAGCGTTAGGTATTGAAGGGGCGGCCGAATTCAAAGAGCTCGTAAAGATGCTTGTACATCTGGAGCAGAAAGGTGAAATCATCCGATCGCGTACGAACCGTTACGGTGTTCCAGAACGCATGAACCTTATACGAGGCAAGTTCATTGGGCATGCCAAAGGGTTCGGGTTCGTTACACCTGAAACGGAAGGGATGGATGATATTTTCATCCCGCCGCCGGAAGTAAACGGGGCGATGAACGGTGATATCGTGCTTGTCCGTGTTTCGAAAGGTGATGACTACGGTGGACGCCGCGAAGGGACGATCATCCGAATTGCCGAGCGGAAAACGACGAAGGTTGTCGGGACGTACCAAGATAATCGCGGGTTCGGATTCGTCATTCCTGACGATAAAAAGCTTCCGATGGACATTTTTATCGGAAAAGGAAATTCCCTCGATGCTGTAGAAGGGCATAAGGTTGTCGTGGAAATCACGGATTGGCCAAGTGATTTGAAATCAGCGACTGGAATGGTCGTACAAATTCTTGGACATAAAAACGATCCTGGCGTCGATATTTTATCGATCATCCATAAGCATGGCATCGAAGTCGAGTTTCCTCAAGAAGTGATGGATGAGGCGAATCGAACACCTGACGAAGTGAAGGAACAGGATTTATTCAAGCGTAAAGACCTGAGGGACGATCTTGTCATCACAATTGACGGAGCAGATGCGAAGGACTTGGATGATGCGATTTCGCTTACGAAAAATGAAGACGGCACATTCACTTTGTCTGTTCATATCGCGGACGTCAGCCATTACGTCAGAGAGAATACAGCGCTTGACGATGAAGCGTTTGAACGTGCGACGAGCGTCTATTTGACGGATAGGGTTATTCCGATGCTTCCGCATAAGTTGTCGAACGGAATCTGTTCATTGAACCCGCATGTGGATCGGTTGACGCTTTCCTGTTCGATGAAAATCGATCGTAACGGAAAAACGATTGACCATCAAATCTTTGAAAGTGTCATCAAATCGAAAGAGCGGATGACATACACGGATGTCTTTAAGATCATCGAAGAAAAAGACGAAGAGCTTATGGAGAAGTATGCCCATATCGTTCCGATGTTGAATGATATGGCTGAACTTGCCTCGATATTAAGACAGAAGAGGATCGATAGAGGCGCCATCGATTTCGATTTCAAGGAATCGAAAGTCATTGTCGATGAAAAAGGGTGGCCGACAGATATCGTCATAAGGGAACGAACTGCTTCCGAAAGACTGATCGAAGAATTCATGCTTGCAGCGAATGAAACAGTTGCAGAGCATTTCCATTGGCTGCAAGTGCCATTCCTTTACCGTATACACGAAGATCCGAAGGCCGAGAAACTGCAACGCTTCTTCGAGTTCCTGACGAATTTCGGAATCGTAGTGAAAGGTACTGGGAATAAAGTGCATCCAAGAGCTTTACAGGAAATTGTCGAGTCGATTGAAGGAATGCCGGAGGAGACTGTCATTTCAACAATGCTTCTTCGTTCGATGCAACAGGCGAAGTATTTCCCTGAAAGCTTGGGCCACTTCGGGTTGTCGGCGGATTTCTATACACATTTCACATCCCCGATTAGACGATATCCGGATTTGATCGTTCACCGATTGATCCGCACGTATTTAATCAAAAAAGATCTTTCGTCCGAGACGATTGCTCATTGGAATGCCAATATGGGTGAAATTGCGGAGCATACATCGGAACGCGAACGCCGTGCTGTCGATGCTGAACGTGATACGGATGCCTTGAAAAAGGCACAGTATATGCTTGATAAGATTGGTGAGGAATTCGACGGCGTCATTTCTTCGGTCACGAACTTCGGTATGTTCGTGGAACTCGAGAACACGGTCGAAGGGTTAGTCCACGTTAGCTATATGACGGATGATTACTACCGATTCGATGACCGCCAAATGATGATGCTTGGTGAGCATACTGGAAAACAGTTCCGAATCGGTGATGAAGTTACGATCCGCGTCGTATCTGTTAAGCCGGAGGAATCTGCAATCGACTTCGAAATTTCGGGCATGAAGCAGTCGTTCCACCGTAATCGGAAGGAAACGCCGAAAGTTATCCATGCGAAGAAGCCGTCAAGTGGTGGCCGGGGTGACTCCGGAAAGTCGAAATCTACCGATAAGAAAAAAGGAAATACAACATCTAATTCTAAGAAGAAGTTCTATGAAGGTGTTGCAAAAAATAAGAAGAAACAAGCTCCAAGAAAGAGAAAATAAAGGCTAACGGCATTCGTTAACGCGAGTGCCGTGGCATTTTGATGTAGTTAGGGGGAGAAAAGAATGGCAAAAGGTCAAGGCAAAGTTCTGGCAATCAATAAAAAAGCGAATCACGACTTTGCGATAGAAGAAACGATTGAGGCAGGAATCGTCTTGCAAGGAACTGAAATCAAGTCAATCCGTAACGGCAAAGTCCAACTTCGTGACGCATTCGTGCTGATCCGTAACAATGAAGCATGGATTTCCAATATGCATATCAGTCCGTACGAACAGGGAAATCAATTCAACCACGATCCACTACGTTCTCGAAAGCTGCTGCTCCATAAGAAACAGATTGCAACGTTGCTCGGGCAGACAAAGCAGGAAGGCTTCGCAATTGTGCCATTGAAGATGTACTTGAAAGATGGCTTTGCGAAAGTGTTGATTGGTATAGGTAAAGGGAAAAAGAACTATGATAAACGTGAAGATCTGAAGAAGAAGGAAGCAAAACGTGAAGTGGAACGTGCCTTCAAGGCGAAACAGCAGTATTGATTTTTACGTCAAAATGTAGTAAGATGATAGTAGTGATATAGTTCAGAAGCCTTTCAACAGGCATTCCTGACATCCCTTTAAAGGTGTAACAACCTTTTATAACGGGGACGTTACGGATTCGACAGGGGTGGTCTGGGCTTGAGCTGCGCGTCGGAGGGCTCGTCTCCGTCAGAAACGGCAGTTAATAATAACTGGCAAAACAAACAACAACTTAGCATTCGCAGCGTAAGCTGATGAATCTGCCTAGCAGTTCCATCGCCCATGTGGCATTGTTAGGCTCAACTTAAGTGGGATACGGTAGCGGTCGCCTCCTGAGGCCGTTGCAAGAGATTATCAGGATAGCGCTCACGGATAGCCTTGATTGACGGCAAACGTGCGCGCGAATCCAAGTAGTCAATCTACACGCGTAGACGCTGAAGTAGCAGAGCCTTTGGACGCGGGTTCGACTCCCGCCGTCTCCATAGTTTTTATGGAATAAATACGGTAGTATCAATGGTTTAAAGAATAAAGATATTGTACAGAGGATAGACTTCTGGGCAATATCTTTTTTCATATATAAAAATGTTTGTGAGTGGGGGATGTGATTTGTATGGAAATAATAAAGATTCCTAAAGAAGCAGTACGTATAATCAGCACCTCAAGTAAAGGCGATCAATCAAAATGGCATGACGGTGATAAATGGATCAAACAAAATACACGGGGATATGAAGGGCTTGCTGAGGTACTTGCATCACTCATCCTATCTTGCTCAACATTAACGAAGCAACAATATGTCACCTACAAACCTTGTAAAATCCTTTTACCTACTGGTGAAACATCCATTGGCTGTTATTCCTATGACTTTCGGGGTAAATTACAAGAAGTCACACTTGAACGTTTATTCGAAGCGAATTTCACCTCGACTGACTCCATCTTAAACGATAAAGCATTATCGACAAAAGAAAAATTTGAACAGCTTATGCAACGAATTGAGGCATTTACAGGGCTTGATGCCCGTGATGAAATTACCCGATTGCTTGCATTTGATGCGCTCATTTTAAATGAAGATCGCCATACAAATAATATCCTATTTTTATATGATCCAGTTGAAAAGACCTGGCAAATCGCTCCGATCTTTGATAACGGACTTAGCTTATTATCTGATGAAAAAGATTACGCCCCTAACAAACCACTAACGATTTTAATAAGAAAAGTGAAAGCAAAGCCATTCAATTCAAGTTTTTCCAGACAACTTGCTTTATATAAGGGACCGGCGTTTATCGATAAAACCAAGCTGCTACATCATCTTGAAACAACGGATATTGATTTTGGCCGAGCGAAACAAGTACTCCTTTCGCAAATGAATGACACTAATTTTGCCCATCTGTTCCTCGAAGGAAGTGATACCGATGATTGATTATATGAAGTTTGATGTGATGTGGATGGATGAAGTCATTGCGTCTGTAAACTTAAAACCAGCGAATGGCGGGACTCCATACGTTATTAATTATATTAGTGACTTCAACAAGCAGTTTTCCCCGAATATGGAGGGACATATTACGATTGACGAACTGGAGAAATGGTTGAAATGGCGCACGTTTCCTCCTACCCGTGCGAATGCCGAGGAACTATTGGAGAGTCTTGGCATGCAAGCATATAATCGCTGGGGCATTGTAAGGAAAACCCATGGCGTCATGGCGGATGATGAGATTTGGTTAAGATTCGAAGGGGAAACACTGAGGCACAAGGATGTTTGTTTGCGTAAAAATCTTTATTATCCTCAAGAGTCATCTATTGCTGAATGATCTTAACGAGGGCTCTTCTCCGTCAAAAACGGCAGTTAATAATAACTGGCAAAACAAACAACAACCTAACATTCGCAGCTTAATAGTTGCTGAATCTGCCTAACAGTTCCATCGCCCCATGTGGCACTGTTAGGCTCACCTATTAGTGAGATACGGTCACGGTCGCCTCCTGAGGCCGTTGCAAGAGTTTAAACAGGATAGCGCACACGGATAGCCTTGATTGACGGCAAACGTGCTCGCGAATCCAAGTAGTCAATCTACACGCGTAGACGCTGAAGTATTGGAGCCTTTAGACGCGGGTTCGACTCCCGCCGTCTGCATAGTTATTATGGAAAACAGTAAAGATAAGAATGTGACTTTAAGTATATTTTTGCCGCATTGGCAAGGATATACTTAATTTTATTTTTGGCAGGAGTATACTTAAAACATTGGTTAAACTGAATTGGTTATGGTTAAATATGATTGATTTAATAAGATTTTTTTAATCCAATAAATCAATTATAGTAAATAAGTTAGGTAAAGAAAATTAGTTATTGGACTCTGATTAATTTAATTCCCTGGTACTCTACTTTATACAACGCCTAAAATCCTTGATATTCAAGGATTTTAGGCGTTTTTTATTTAGGTTCTATAATATTTGTTGGGGTGTTCACGCAAATTAAACAAAAAAATGCACGTAATCACCGTTTCTTT
>NZ_JBHSRM010000022.1:0-19457 GCF_042658975.1 Sporosarcina thermotolerans
CTGCAGGGCAGGTTGCCCACGTGTTACTCACCCGTCCGCCGCTAATATCAGGGAGCAAGCTCCCATCAATCCGCTCGACTTGCATGTATTAGGCACGCCGCCAGCGTTCGTCCTGAGCCAGGATCAAACTCTCCATAAAAGAGAAATTCGAATAGCTCGAGTTTCTTGCTGGCATCATTTAAGATGTCAATTTCGAATCCGAAGATTCGTTTTGTTCTTTTCGCCGACAGGGTCGGCTCCAGAACTTTATTTGTTGACGTTTTGCTGTTCAGTTTTCAAGGTTCATTTGTTTGCTGCTCCGTTAGAAGCAACTCTTATATAATACCATGCTGCGTTTCCAATGTCAACAACTTCTTTCAAAAAGTTTTAAGCCGTTTCGAAGTGGTTATTGAGTTACCGGAAGTGCAACGTTATCTACTATAACATCTCATCTTTTCGATTGCAAGTGTTATTCCACAAAAGTTTTCGTCATATAACTTTATTGCTTAATATACTTTGTCCAATTTAATTTAAAGGGCAGTACTTAAATCTTCAAGTCATGCTCCTTCTATATATAGAAGAAGCTTATTCATAGAAAAACAGCAAATGTAAATAGAGCTGCAAATCCGGGGATGCCAAGTATAGCTAAAAGGAATCCGGAAGCAATGTTCACTGGAAAATAGATGCCAACGAATCCACCCGCAATATTTAATATGAAGAGAGCTAGAAATGCGAACGCCAGACGGAACCAAAATACAGACAGGTTCTCGATCATTTTTTTAATGTTGCTTTTATCCATCAGTAAAAGTAGAAGTAGTACAACCCCGACAATTGCAATGCCGATAATTTTCATGGAAAGCGCCCCTTTCGATTAATAGTACAATCTATGCGCTTCCCTTAAAAATTATCACGCTACTATTATGGTTCCATACGAAGTTGCCGCTCCTTAGCTTCTTTGAAAAGATGAAAGTACTTACTTTCTGCTATTTTCCTTTGAATCATAACTTCCAAATCACAGTCAATTAAGTACTTTTCAATTTCCTTAGCTTGCTCCCAATCATCTTTTGTTTCTAATAGTAGATTAAGAAGTCGATTGTCGAATTCCCTTTTCAATTTCCTCTTACGGCCAAACATTTTCGGTGACCCCCTATAATTCCCTGCGTCCTTCAAGTGCTTTTGATAAGGTCACTTCATCCGCATACTCAAGATCTCCGCCAACTGGCAACCCGTGTGCAATTCTAGTTGTGGTAATGCCTGATGGTTTCACAAGTCGGGAGATATACATCGCGGTTGCTTCTCCTTCGATTGTCGGATTCGTTGCTAATATCAATTCTTCTACTTCTTCATCCTGGAGACGAGTCAATAGGGAAGGAACGTTAATATCCTCGGGACCGACACCATCCATCGGTGAAATAGCTCCGTGAAGAACATGATACATCCCCTTGTAATCTCTCATCTTCTCCATTGCGATTACGTCTTTCGGATCTTGAACAACACAAATCATTGATCGGTCACGGGATTGATCCTGGCATATCTGACAAGGATCTATATCTGTAATATGCCCGCAAACAGTGCAAAATCGTAGGTTCCGTTTTGCATCCACCAACGCTTTAGCGAATTCAAGAACTGTGTCTTCCTTCATATTCAATACAAAAAATGCCAGACGGCCCGCTGTTTTCGGGCCGATACCTGGCAACTTCATAAAACTATCCATTAGTTTCGATATCGGTTCAGGATAATGCATATTTATTCCTCCTAGAACATTCCAGGTAGGTTCAATCCTTTCGTGAATTGCCCCATTGTGGAGTTCGTTAATTCTTCGGCTTTTGCCATTGCATCATTTGTAGCAATCACGACAAGGTCTTGTAGCATTTCTACATCTTCCGGATCTACGACGGATGGATCGATAACCACTTCAAGTACTTCCTTTTGACCTGAAACGATTACCTTTACCATACCTCCGCCCGCTGTTCCTTCAAGGCGCTTTTCACCAAGTTCCTCTTGTGCTTCTGCCATTTTCTTTTGCATTTTCTGCATTTGTTTCATCATGCCTTGCATATTTCCCATACCACGCATACTAGTTCCTCCTCAACTTTGTTTAATCGTCATGTACCGTTATGAATTCCTTGCCAAACATTTTTTCCGCTTCTGCAACAATCGGATCGGCATTTTGCTCTTCAGCTTCTTGTAGGAAGGATGGCATTTCTTCTGCCGTTCCATGTGGATCTAAATCCTCCGCTCCGTCTTGTTGCTTCGCCAATCCATTGTTCCGGATGAATTCCTCGCGAACCTTTAACCAACCGTCCTCCGGTACATACACGACATCATATGCCTTACCGGTTCGACTGCGCAAGGCATCAGATAAGCCCGACCGAAGAGAGGAATTTTCCGAAGCCATAAGGCAATGGATTTCATATTTGAATTTTAACACAAAAGCCGTGTCTGATGCCGCCACTGGTTCAGTTTCTTCAAGAAGTGCCGAATGGGATCTTTGTAAAGTTTGCATCATGCTTGCCCATTCCTCACGAATCACTTGGATATCTTGACGGGTGGCACCTTTTAAGACTTCATTGATTTTCCCAGTCGGTATTCTGAATGACTGCGATGATTTTGATGCAACCTTCTTTGGTTGAGTGGCGGATGCCCCTTCAACCGGGCGGACGCCGTTTGCCAATTGCTGTTGAAGGTCAGCAATTATTCTTTCCAGGCTGTCCACCTTTTGAGAAAGATGTGGATCGGTCCCCTGGTGACCCTGTGCTTCGGTTTGAGCAACTGGTCCTTTTAAATGAATCATTTTCAACAATGCGGATTCGACATACACCTTTGCATGATTAGAAAACCGCATTTCTTGCTGCGTTTTCGAAAGAATGTCTATGAATGAATAAAGGGTCTCCGGCTCAAATGCGTTTGACAAGGATACAAACCTTTCATTCCCCGAAATCAGTTCAAGAAGATCCTCAAGATCCGGAGCAGTTCTTAATAGAAGAAGATCTCTGAAGAACGTAATCAAATCTTCCGCCAACCTTGAAACATCCTTACCTTCAGCAATGAGCTGATCAAGTAATGTCAATGCAGCTGCAGCATCTTTTGAAAGAAGCGCCTCTGCCAATTGATAAAAGATGTCTTCTCCAATCGACCCCGTGACAAGTAAAGCACCTTCAGCTGTCAGTCGATCACCACTGAACGATACAACCTGATCAAGCATGCTAAGTGCATCACGCATTCCACCCGAAGCAGCTAGAGCAATGACTTTAAGAGCACCTTCGTCAGCCTCAATCTTAGTATCACTTAACACTTGCTTCATCCGATCAATAATTTCTGCCGCTGTAATCGGCTTGAAATCGAATCGTTGGCAACGGGAAATGATGGTCAACGGAAGCTTATGCGGCTCTGTAGTTGCCAGGATGAAAACCGCATGCGGTGGTGGCTCTTCCAATGTCTTCAACAGCGCGTTGAACGCTGAATTTGATAGCATATGAACTTCATCAATGATATAGACTTTGAAGCGTGCGTTCGATGGAGCAAAACGGACCTTTTCGATAACGTCCCTTATTTCTTCTACTCGTGAATTTGAAGCGGCGTCAAATTCAATGACATCCGTGTTGGACCCTTCCGTAATGCTTACACAAGTCGGACATTCATTGCATGGTTCCTTCGCCGGTCCGTTTTCACAATTCAATGCTTTTGCAAAAACTTTCGCAGCGCTTGTCTTTCCCGTCCCTCGCGGACCAGAGAACAAATAGGCATGGGTTGTCTTATTATGTAGCAATGCGTTTTGCAACGTCTGCTTCACATGTCTTTGTCCAGACATTTCACTGAAAGACTGTGGTCGATAGACACGGTAAAAAGCTTGATAGACCACCATTCCCCCTCCTTCCCATTCATTGCAATATTGCTTTTAGTATACCATAAGTGGGTTGTATAAACCCTTTTCAAACTAAAGAAAAAACCCGCCCGAGAATCGGACGAGTTCTGATTTGCATAATAAATGCCGTGCACCTTCCTTCGACTGCCGCACATAAGCGTTACTCCTGTCGACAGCTCAGCCTAGGCTGCCCCGCGGCACATGAGAAATTCCACTTAATGCTGCTTCCTTCCGGACCTGACATGGTTCATGGGTTCCCATTGCGCAGGACCCAGACGTCAACACTACGTGCAAGAGGCAGGCCCTACATGCGGATACAGCCTCGGTAAAGGGATTCAGTCTTGCTAGAGCGGATTGCAAGTTACAGGGCACCGCTACCTCCCCACCTAGCACGGCTTTCTAAGTATAACGGTTTTTGTGGATAAAATCAACCCGTCCCTTATGAAACTTCTATCTCTCTGAAGGAAGAGTTCTCGTTTATGGCGATTTAGTTCTCGTACTCAGTGATTGAGCTCTCGTTTATAACCAAAAAGTTCTCATTTACCAACAAAATATTCCCATTCCCCGCGAAGAAATTCCCCTCCTTTAGATGACAGACTTCCGCGAATAAACTTAATTAATTTAGAGTACGGATAAGTGTTGACACCTCATACTGAATCATGATAAATTATGTTTTGTTGATACGGAGGAATACCCAAGCCCGGCTGAAGGGATCGGTCTTGAAAACCGACAGGGGTGTTAAAGCCCGCGGGGGTTCGAATCCCTCTTCCTCCGCCATACATTTTAAATAAGCGCATAAGTTGGAGATCTGTTACATTAAATTTAATGGATTTTTTTATTTTTAATGAAAAAGATGCCTACCGAATATCGGTTAATGGGCATCTTTTTTTATATTTGAACCTGTATGAGCTGGCGTAACTGCAATTCCTCTATAATACGGAAATTCCTTTTCCAACCGTCTTGCAACATTCTCCTCAGTCCCGTTCTCCACCGCGATGAACAAAGAAGGTCCAGCCCCGCTTATTGTCATCCCGTACGCTCCCAATCCATGACAGAACTCGCGAATTCGATCAAAGTCTTGAAGCAACGGCTTCCGATGCGGTTCATGGAAAACATCCTTTTCCATCATCTTAGCCGCCAATTTCCAATCACCAAGCGTTACCGCCGCCACCATGACATTACTTGCGGCGTTGCCAGCCGATGCTGTCTGATGAGATAAATCCTTTGGAAGAAGGCCTCTCGAGTCAGAAGTTTTCAATGCATTTGGAGGAACGAGGAGAACACATCCTATTTTCGGCTCAGGCAATTGCACGATTTCCATTTCACCGTCAATGAAATAAGTGATTGTTACCCCTCCAAGAAGAGCTGCCGCCACATTGTCAGAATGACCTTCAATCTCGCTACCAATACGCACCTTCTCTCTCGGCGACAAGGAGAGGGTAAGAAGCTCGTTTGCAATTTCAATCCCTGCTGCAATTGCGGTTGCACTACTGCCAAGCCCTTTCCCAAGCGGAATTTCGGATTTTACATAAAGAGCATATGGCTCTAGTTCCTTGCCATATCTATTGGCAACAGTTTTAGTCGTTTGAATGATCAAATTTGTCTCGTCAATCGGTAAATCGGCATACTCTTCCCCGTCAAAACGGACGCTCCACTGTGCAGACCTATGTACCTCCACGGTCATATAAAGGGCAAGGGCAAGACCGATGCTATCATAGCCCGGTCCGAGATTCGCCGTTGTAGCGGGCACGATGACCGAAAACATCGGTTCTTCCATCAGTTCGCTGCCCCCTCCTTCAGTTCGTTCAAAAACATCTCAAACTCCTCTTTCGATAGGAACGGTTTCCCTTCGTTTACATTTATGGCCGTTTCAGGATCCTTTAGCCCGTTGCCTGTAAGAACTCCGACAATCGTCGTCCCTTTTTCAATCAACCCAGCATCAAGTTGTTTCTTAATGCCTGCAATCGTTGCACAGGAGGCAGGTTCTGCGAAAACTCCATCGGTTGAAGCCAACAGGCTGTATGCTTCCAATATTTCCTCGTCCGTTGCAGAAAGAATGGTCCCACCTGATTCTTTAAGCGCATCTGTTGCCAAATGCCAGCTCGCTGGATTCCCGATACGGATTGCCGTTGCAACCGTTTCGGGCTCTTCAAATATCCGGTCATAGACAATCGGTGCTGCACCATCTGCCTGCACGCCTAACAATTTCGGCGTACCTGACCCTTTTTTGGTGTCATATTCCTTGAACCCCTTCCATGCAGCGGAAATATTGCCCGCATTCCCGACTGGCAATGCAAAAATATCCGGTACTTCGCCTAATTGTTCGATTGTTTCAAAGGCAATTGTTTTCTGACCTTCCAATCGGTAAGGATTCACTGAATTCACAAGCGCAATCTTTCCTTCTCCTACTTCTCTTACCATTCGTAATGCTTCATCGAAATTCCCTTCAATTGCAACGATTTCTGCGCCATACATTTTTGCCTGTGCCAATTTACCAAGCGCAATCCGTCCTTCCGGGATGACGACGATTGTCCGCATCCCTGCGCGTGTTCCATATGCCGCGGCAGAAGCCGATGTATTGCCTGTTGATGCACAGATTAATGCGGTTTTTCCTTCCTCTTTCGCTTTAGCGACTGCCATCACCATGCCCCGATCCTTGAATGAGCCTGTTGGGTTTGTCCCTTCTGTTTTGACGTAAAGATTGATACCCCATAGTTCAGATATATTTTTCAAATGGATGAGCGGCGTGTTTCCTTCCTGCAAGGTGAGATCTGGCGTTTTATCCGTCACCGGCAGCCATTCTTTGTATTCTTCGATTAATCCATTCCATCTTCTCATTTGTTTCCGCCCTCCACTCTGTAGTAACTAATAACACCGTTAACTTCCGGGGTGTTACGCATTTCATTCATAATGTCGAGATGTTGTTGCCGCGATATGTGATGGGTAATCATAATTAAATCGACACCACCGTGACGATCACCTTCCCGCTGGATAACTGTTGCAAGACTAGCTCCATGTTCGCTGTAGATTGAAGCCAATTTCGTCAATACGCCGACTTCGTCTTTAACAGAAATACGATGGAAGTAGCGCCCGAAAATTTGGGTGTCTTTTTTCACTGTGCAGAAATGCCGTGGTGCGTGAAGCCTTTTCCCGTTAACACCAAGCAATAGATTGCGGCATGCTGCGACAATGTCTCCAGTAACCGATGTGGCAGTTGGCAAAGAACCTGCCCCCGGTCCATAGAACATCGTCTCCCCTACTGTGTCGCCATATACATATACAGCATTGAACTCATTGTTGACGGAGGCAAGCGGATGAGAGTTCTGGATGAACACCGGTTCCACGGAGATTTCGATTCCATCGTCATCCTTTTTCGCAGAACCAGCCATTTTTACAGTGAAGCCGAATTGCTCCGCTAATTCCAAATCGCCTTCCCGAATGTCCTTCATTCCCCTTACAAAGACATCTTCCAACCGTACTACCGTTGAGAACGCAAGCGAAGCAAGGATTGCCATTTTCCGTGCTGCGTCGATACCGTCTACGTCTGCAGATGGGTCTGCTTCGGCAAATCCCAGTTCAGTTGCTTCTATCAATGCTTCTTCGTATGATTTCTTTTCATGCTTCATTTTTGTCAGGATGAAATTCGTCGTTCCATTTACGATACCTGTCAGAGCCCAAATTCGGTCTGACGCAAGACCGTCTTCCAATGTACGAATGAGCGGAATACCTCCCCCTACGCTTGCTTCATAGAATAGATCGCATTTATTTTCATCTGCCAAATTCAA
Organism: Sporosarcina thermotolerans; assembly: GCF_042658975.1. NCBI lineage: Bacteria > Bacillati > Bacillota > Bacilli > Caryophanales > Caryophanaceae > Sporosarcina > Sporosarcina thermotolerans. The sequence goes on from NZ_JBHSRM010000022.1 coordinate 7,630, forward strand.
TAACTCATGACCAAATTGAGCCATGACATCTTTATTTGCCGTTACGACTCCTTTACCCGCTCGGAGCGCTCGTTCAATCGACTGCTTCGCTTCAGTCGTCCCACCAATCACTTCTACGATTAAATCAATAGTAGGATCTTCGATAACCTCGTCTGCGTTAATCGTAAAAATATCCTCAGATAACTCAGTATCCCTTTTCTTTGTAGCATCTTTTACAAGAATTTTTTTTATCTTAACTGGAACGCCAAGCTTATGGATAAGGTCTTCCTGGTGCTTATGCAGAATCGTAGCAACACCGCTTCCGACTACCCCGAACCCCAATAAACCGATGTTGATTTCATTTTTCATGTTTACGATTCTCCTTACTGCGTGTTCTCCACGGAAATACATTTGTGTTTTATATAAAGACATTATAGAGAAATAAATCTTTAATAACAACCCTGTTTATGTTAAAGTTCAATATATCATGCAATTGCTACTTCATTAAAGATTGGATCTGGTGAATATGAAAGTTTGTAAATTTGGCGGCACTTCTGTTGCGACTGCCGATCAAATTAGAAAAGTCGTTGATATTGTAACCTCCGATATTGGTCGTAAAATTATAGTCGTCTCTGCACCTGGTAAACGTTTTTCAGATGATATAAAGGTGACGGATCTTCTTATTAAGCTTGGTGAGAAGGCTTTGGCGAATGAAGATACAGAAGTTGAATTAAACGAGGTCGTCAATCGTTTCCATGGGATTGCAAATGATCTTGGTCTATCAAATGATATAGTTGAAACAATAAAACATGATTTAAAAGACCGGCTTTCCCGGCATAAAGAAGATTCCCTACTTTTCATGGATACGATGAAAGCAGCCGGAGAAGATAATAACGCAAAGATGATTGCCGCCTATTTCCAATTCATCGGGGTCGATGCGAAGTATATCAACCCAAGGGAAGGGGGATTGCTCGTTAACAATCGCCCCGAGCGCGTGCGTGCATTACCCCAAGGGGATGAAAAGCTTGCAAAGTTACGGGATGAGCAAGGAATCATCGTCTTCCCAGGATTTTTCGGTTATACGGAAGACGGAACGCTTCGTACATTCAATCGAGGAGGCTCGGATATTACCGGCTCCATCATTGCGGCAGCTATTAAAGCAGATCTATATGAAAACTTCACCGATGTGGATTCTGTCTTCGCTGCCAATCCGACTGTCATCGATAACCCTGTCTCCATCGAAACGATGACGTACCGCGAAATGCGGGAGTTAGCATATGCAGGTTTCTCCGTGTTTCATGATGAAGCGCTCATTCCGGCTTTCCGGAAGTCGATTCCTGTCCGTATTAAAAATACGAATAACCCGTACGCACCTGGTACTTTAATCGTCAAGGAGCGGGATTATAACGAGCAACAAGTAATTGGGATTGCCGCCGACAGCGGATTTACCGCAATTTACGTCGATAAATATTTAATGAACCTTGAAATCGGTTTTGGTCGCAGACTCCTGCAAATCCTTGAGGAAGAGGAGATTTCGTATGAGCATACACCGTCCGGAATTGATAACCTTTCAATCATCCTCCGTAGTCGGGTATTGACGAAGGAGAAGGAAGAACGAATCATTGAGCGGATCCATAAGGAACTTGAACCGGACGCTGTCATTGTGGAACATGATTACTCCATGATTGTCCTTGTTGGAGAAGGCATGCAGTATACTACTGGTCTGGCCGGGCGGGCTGCAAGCGCAATTGCCAGAACCGGGGCTAATATTGAAATGATTAACCAAGGATCTTCCGAGGTCAGCCTTGTTTTCGGTGTAAAAGTTCAGGATGAAACGAAAACTTTGAAAGAGTTGTATAAAGAATTCTTCGTAAAATCATATGCACACTAAAAAACAAGGGACATGTATCAGTGTCCCTTGTTTTTATTTTGGTACAAACCTGTATGGAAATTGCTTGAATATACCTTCCGAAATCATATCTGCCATCATCAATGCCTCTGCTTCGATCCGATCGAATACTTGCACCTATAGCTCGAAGTTACGTTGAATCATGCATACCGCCTCTAACTTTGTCAATTCCAAATGGGTATAGAGCATTTTGCGCATCGCTTCCTTGTCAATGTAGGGATTAATACTGTTCAGAAATTCTGCGATTTTATCCGCGTTTCGGTACCATTCCTGCTCTTTTTGCTTCGCCTTTTCGGCCTCTCCATTCGCTGCAGCCGTCACAAGATCTGCCGCGAGTGTAAGATGTTCTGAAATGAGGTCGCGAGATGCGTCAGCGATTTTATCCCCGCAATACGGTCTTATGGCGTTCCCCATATCCGTCGCATTGCGCAATAAACGTTGAAGTACATATTTTAATCCATATTAGTGAATGTAAAAGAGCAGCCTTTTATTTGGCTGCTCTTCCCTTATTTTTTCAACATAGCCGATAAGTTAAGCATATTACCAATCCGTTCGACAATCGTCTCCACTTCATGCGGATCCTTCATTAAATCATACTCAGTTATGTCAATCCGCAAAACAGGACACGCGTTAAATGAATCAATCCATTGTACATAACGGTGGTGAAGTTCTTCCCAATAGGATAGTGGTGTCTGTTGTTCCATTAGGCGGCCCCGCTCTTGGATTCGTGATAGTATCGTCTCAAAAGGTCCATCCAAATAGACTAACAGATTGGGGTGAGGGAAATATGGAGTCATGACCATCGCGTCGAATAATTTTGTATACGTGTCATAATCGACCGAATCCATCGTCCCTTTATCTTTATGCATCTTAGCAAAAATACCTGTATCTTCATAAATGGAACGGTCTTGGATAAAGCCCCCTCCATATTCAAAAATTCTCTTCTGTTCCTTGAATCGTTCAGCAAGGAAATAGATTTGCAGATGGAAGCTCCATTTCTCGAAATCATCATAGAAACGGTCAAGATATGGATTTTTATCAACATTCTCAAGTGAAGTTCGGAAATCCAATGCATTGGCTAATGCATTCGTCATTGTCGATTTACCTGCTCCCACTGTGCCTGCAATCGTAATGACCGCGTTTTTCGGAATCCCGTATTTTTCTCGTAAATTCATTGTCTTACTCCTTTTCGTATCGTCTCATCGACTTTGTTAAGAATCAGGCTTAAATCCCCGGCTTCATTCACAAAGTCTATTTCATCCCCATTGAAACGCAGCACTGGAATTTCCGGATGTGCCGCTTCGAAGTCCGCGATGAACACTTCATAGTCATCCGCAAGTCGCTGCAAATAAAGTGGGTCAATCTTCTTCTCAAAGTCCCGTCCACGTAATGCAATTCGCTTCATAAGCGTATCAAGTGATGCATGCAAATAAATGATTACATTTGGTACTGGCATGTCCCTCGTTAAAATATGATAGATCTCCTCATACTTTGCATATTCATCCGCGGGTAGCGTGCGCTTTGCAAATATGAGGTTCTTGAATATATGATAATCAGCAACTACAGGCTGCCGTTCGCTTATGAACTGCTTTTGAATATCGCTTAATTGCTTGTATCGATTACAGAGGAAGAACATTTCCGTTTGAAAACTCCATTCCTCAATATCATCATAAAATTTATTTAAAAATGGATTCTCATCCACAATTTCGCTTAACTGATGGAACTGTTGTGCTTCGGCAATTGCTTTCGACAGCGTTGTTTTGCCGATGCCTATCGGTCCCTCTACCGTAATGAACGGAACAGACATAGCAAGCTCTCCTTTGATTCGTCAATTTCTGCTATTCATTTTACCATATGGATGTGTTGAAACATAGATATTGTCGAAAAATGGCAAGGAATAGTAGAGGATGTTACACTAATGTGCAAGGAGCGATGGAAGATGGATGTACTTGAAATGGACCGCAATTTCATGCAGATAGCAATAGAAGAGGCAAAAAAAGCCGGGGCGATTGGCGAAGTACCAATTGGTGCAGTCATTGTAAAAGATGGAGAAGTCATTGCACGTGCCCATAATCTACGGGAAACTACGCAGAATGCTGTCACACATGCCGAACTTTCAGCCATCCAAGACGCATGCAAAGAAGTTGGTAGTTGGCGACTGGAAGAGACGACGTTATACGTAACACTCGAACCATGTCCGATGTGTGCCGGTGCTATTTTACAATCAAGAATTCCGCGTGTCGTGTATGGAGCACGTGATCCGAAGGGCGGCTGCGTAGACTCGCTTTATCACTTGCTAAATGATTCGCGTTTCAATCATGAATGTGAAGTGGCGGAAGGTGTGATGGCGGATGAATGCGGAGATATGCTATCAAGCTTTTTCAGGTCGTTACGTGAAAAGAAAAAAGAACAAAAAAAGGCGATGCGGGATATGAATTGACTCCCGCATCGCTGTTTTTTTATCGAATGACTTCTTTTCCACCCATATATGGACGCAATACTTCAGGAATGATGACAGATCCATCTTCCTGTTGGAAGTTTTCAAGGATCGCTGCCACTGTACGACCGACTGCAAGGCCGCTTCCGTTCAATGTATGAACGAATTCCGGTTTCGCACCTGATTCGCGGCGGAAACGGATTCCCGCACGTCTTGCTTGGAAATCTTCAAAGTTAGAGCAAGAAGAAATTTCACGGTACGTGTCCTGCGTCGGGATCCACACTTCAAGATCATATTTCTTCGCAGCTGTGAACCCGAGGTCGGCTGTGCACATCTTCAAGACACGATATGGCAAGCCAAGCAACTGCAACACTTTCTCTGCATGACCTGTCAGTTTTTCCAACTCATCATATGATTCCTCCGGCTTAACAAAGCGAACGAGTTCCACTTTGTTGAACTGATGCTGGCGAATCAAACCGCGTGTATCACGGCCAGCAGAACCAGCTTCTGAGCGGAAGTTCGTGCTGTATGCAGTGAACGCCGCCGGCAATTGAGCGCCATCGAGGATTTCATCACGATAAAAGTTCGTCACAGGTACTTCAGACGTCGGGATTAGGAAATAATCCTCTTCCTGAACAAGGAACGCATCCTCTTCGAATTTCGGCAACTGTCCAGTACCTGTCAAGCTTGTACGATTCACCAAATAAGGCGGCAGCATCTCTTCATAGCCATGCTCCTCTGAATGCAAATCAAGCATGAAGCTGATCAATGCACGTTCGAGTCTTGCTCCAAGGCCACGATAGAATACGAAACGACTACCTGTCACTTTCGCAGCACGTTCGAAGTCAAGCAATTTCAAATCCGTTCCAATTTCCCAATGCGGTTTCGGTTCAAAAGCGAATTCAGGCTTCTCTCCCCATGTGCGAACTTCAACGTTGTCATCTTCGCTGTCGCCTACTGGAACTGATTCATGCGGGATGTTCGGAACACGCATAATGACATAGTTTAGGTCTTCTTCGACTTGATGAAGTTGCTCGTCAAGTGCTTTAATTTCGTCCCCAACTTCACGCATACGAGCAATTACGTCATCCGCGTTCTCTTTATTACGCTTCATTTCCGCAACTTTTTGAGACACTTCATTACGTTCCGCTTTAAGAACCTCTACCTTTGCAATCAATTCTCTCCGTTTTTCATCGAGACCGACAAATCTATCCAACTCCGACAGATCTTCACCACGTTTCGCAAGCTTTTCTTTCACTTCATTGAAATTCGCACGTAGTAATTTAATGTCTAACATAGCCGATTCCTCCTCTAAATAGTAGTTGACGATGATTTTTGAACACAAAAAAAGCCCTCTATCCCCTATACAAGGGACGAGAACTACCCGCGTTGCCACCCAAATTGACCAGCAAAATGCTGATCCACTCTTTGAAATAACGGTTCAATGTCCGGTTAGGCTTACTTGACGTTCAACCCAACTACTCAGGGACGGATTCACAAGTGTCTTTACCGGCTCGCACCACCCGCCGGCTCTCTTTGAAAAACGTGCTTGCTACTGCTTCCCATCATCGTCTTTTATTTGAAATTAACATCACTTTACTACATAGTACTTATTTTGGCAAGGGTCAAGGGACTATATTAGTCAACATATCCGCAATTGCGATGAAATATACTGTTTCATGTGGAACAAAATCGGTTAACTATCTTCACCGGAATGCATTGATTATATTAATAATAAGATTCAATGTTGACAATATGACAACAACGGCAGAGAGTATTTTTATAATTAAGATTGCCTCACGTGAAAATTCAGGCTCTTGATCATACTGCCAACGAGATCGGAGCATCGTTTCCTCTGGAGCAAAAAACGTCAATACACTAAGAGGAACAAATAAAATGAAAAAAAGGATTGCCTCAGCCATCTGAACCACCTCCAATTTTATTCCAAAAACGCATAAAAGTCAGCACTCACGCATAAACCTTCAGAAAAGCTTATAAATCAATGTAGATACGCATAAATCATTGGAAAACCTCATAAATCCTTCGATACACGCATAACGCCCCGCTCCCGCTTCTTTCGACCTTTCACTTTCCTTTTAATACGTTTGTCGAAGAATAAAGATTCAAAAAAATCCTTTCCCCTCTCCATTTTCTAACGTATACTTGAAAATGACCTTATCAAGATACTTATATTCTACCTAATTAACATGGTCAGTGTGAGGTGTATCTAATGGAAATGCTCTTAATTGAACTAAATAAAGATATTGAAACCCCCTTATACGAGCAAATCTACCAGCAAATCCGTGATGACATTACCGATGGGAAGCTTGCAGTTGGTGAAAAACTTCCATCAAAACGGAAACTTGGTGACTTCCTCGATATCAGTCAAACAACAATTGAATTAGCCTACGGACAACTTGCAGCTGAAGGTTTTATCACATCGAAACCGCGAAAAGGCTATTTCGTGCAGGAAATCGGTGAGTTGGCGTATGTTCAACCTATTGGAGCGATAAATGTTAATTCACAAAAAATGCCGAAAGAATTGGAGATTGACTTCTCCCCCGGAAAAATTGATACGGAGTTTTTTCCTTTCAAACAATGGCGTAAGTATGCAAAGGATGTAATCGACGAATCTTCGAGACATCTATTATTATTGGGGCACCCACATGGTGACCCCGAGCTTCGTCAGGAAATCGCGAAGTATTTGTATCACTCTCGAGGGGTTGATTGTACCGCGGACCAGATCATCGTAGGATCCGGTACCGAACAACTTATGCCACTACTTATTAGGCTCCTTGGACCTGAAGCAAAATATGCCATTGAGGACCCTGGTTATCCGCTCACCCATCACGTGTTTTTCCATAATAACCGTGAGGCAATTCCTATTTCCGTCGATGAAGAAGGAATGGACGTACATGCGCTTACACAATCCTCAGCGACCGTCGCTTATGTCACACCATCCCATCAGTTCCCAACCGGTACAGTGCTCTCTGCAGCACGTAGAACGGCATTATTGAATTGGGCTGCTTCCAGTGAGGGCAATTTCATAATTGAAGATGACTATGACAGCGAATTCCGCTATACCGGAAGACCAATTCCTTCACTACAAGGGATGGATAAAGCCGGTAAAGTCATTTATCTAAGTACATTCTCCAAATCCCTTATGCCGTCTTTGAGAATCGCTTATATGGTGTTGCCTCCCGTACTACTTGAAAAATACGAAAAAGCGTTTATCCATTATTCTTCTACTGTCCCAAGACTTGACCAACATACGCTTGCACACTTCATGGCTGACGGGCATTTTGCGCGGCACTTGAACAGGATGCGGAAAGTGTATAAACGTAAACTGCAACTTCTTGCGGATTCGTTGCAGGCTTATGCACCCCATATTTCCTTCTCGGGTGACGAGGCGGGCATGCATATTCTTATCAATGTTCATACCGATGATGATGAAGTAATGTTGACGAAAATTGCATCGGACAAAGGGATTCGTGTATATGGATTGAATGAATATAGAAAAGTCGAGATGAAACAGCATCCGTCCTTTTTAATTGGATTCGGAGGTCTATCGGATGCTCAAATTCCGGAATCAGTCGAAAGGCTTATGAGCACTTGGAAGATTGATAAAAATAGAAAAAAGGTAATGGACCCCCATTAGGATCCATTACCTTTTAATTATTTAAATAACCCTTTGACAAACCCAGTTGCACCATTCCACAATCCGGCGAAGAAATCACCAATACCGCTCATCATTAACGAGAACCAGCCTGCTTTTTCGACGTCCGTTGTAACAACTACATCCATGCCAAGGTCCTTCGAATCGATAAATCCGTAATCCTCGCCTTCTTTCTTGACGATTTTCACGTGACCGACAACCGTTCCCTTTTTAACCGGAGCCTCAAGCTGTCCGTCTTTCAATAATGATTCATCTAAAACAAGTTGTGGTTCAAATAGATCTTTTTCATTTGATTTGATCATCGCACGAACTGAATCTTTCACTTCGATAGCAACAGTTTTCTCTTTTCCTTTCAGAACGTCCAATGTCTTCTGATCTTCAAACTCATAACCAGCTGGAAGAAGTTCTTCTTCTGAGAATTGGCTAAATCCGTAATCGAACAAAGCGCGTGTTGCGTCAAATCTTGCCTTGTAAGAGCCTACTCCGTTTGCATCTACCGCTTTCATAACAACCGCGATGAGACGCTTATCGCCGCGTTTCGCAGTTCCTGTAAAGCAATGACCAGCAAAATCAGTTGTGCCTGTCTTTAGACCATCAACGCCTTCATATTCATAAACAAATCCTGGAAGCATGAAGTTCCAGTTGTCCATCTTGATGGCGTCCGACGTACCTTCACGGAAAATTTTTGTATTAATCTTAGTCGTTTCCAAAACTTCAGGGTAATCGTGCATCAAATGGTACGCAAGACGTGCAACCGATTTAGCAGGCATGACATTTTCATCACTAACGCCCGTCCCTTGAGGATGCATACCTTGTAAATATTCATTGTTTAATCCAGTCGAGTTCACAAATTTATAATCGACCAATCCAAGTTCTTTCGCCTTAGCATTCATCAATTTCAAGAACTCTGTTTCCGTTCCTGCAATTGTTTCAGCAATCGCAATTGTAGCGGCATTCGCCGAGTAAATTGCTAATGCTTCGTAAAGTTCTCGAATTGTATACGTACCGTCCCGACGTAATGGCACGTTACTTAAACGTCTGTCCTGCGAGACTGCATATGTGTAGTCATTTACTTTATATTCTTGATCCCAACTGATTTTCCCCTCATGAATTGCTTCAAATAAGAGATATTCAGTCATCATTTTAGACATACTTGCAATGCCGAGCGGTGTATCTGCATTCTCTTCGTATAAAATCTTTCCAGTGTCCGCGTCAATTAAGATGGCACCATCCACATGAATGCCAAGTGTTGTTTCTGCTTGTACCTGAGTAGTACCGATCGTCGCCATAAGTACAAATGGAATGATCAGTAATGCTACCCATTTTCTCATTTCCCGTTTCACCAAACTACCTCCGTCATTGCAATTTTCCACTTTATATTTTATCACATCATGAACGAGATTAGGGGATTCTAATCAAAAAGCACCTTTCCGCTCATATTAAGACGATCGGAAAGGTGCTAAAGTTTCTATTCGTACGCTTCCAAATTTATGAAATGGAATAGTTAGGCGCTTCCTTTGTAATATGAACTTGGTGCGGATGACTTTCGCGAAGACCTGCACCTGTCATACGGATAAACTGAGCTTTCTCACGAAGGTCTTGTAAATCCTTCGTTCCACAATAGCCCATACCTGCTCGGATACCACCAACAAGTTGATGGATTGTATCGGAAAGAGGTCCTTTATAAGGCATACGTCCTTCAATTCCTTCAGGAACAAGCTTTTTCGCATCCTCTTGGAAATAACGGTCTTTCGAACCTTGTTCCATTGCTCCAACTGAACCCATACCACGATAAACCTTAAAGCGTCTACCTTGGTAGATTTCTGTTTCTCCTGGGCTTTCAGTTGTTCCCGCTAGTAGGCTACCAAGCATAACAACATGTCCACCAGCCGCCAAAGCCTTTACGATATCTCCGGAGTATTTAATGCCCCCGTCCGCAATAATCGTTTTTCCTTGTTTTCGAGCTTCGGATGCACATTCGTAAACTGCTGTGATCTGAGGTACACCAACACCAGCTACTACACGAGTTGTACAGATAGATCCTGGACCAATTCCCACCTTAACTACATCTGCGCCCGCTTCATACAATGCAGCGGTTGCTTCAGCAGTTGCAACGTTACCAGCAATGATTCCAAGATCGGGGTATTCTTTTCGAATTTGTGCAACCGTATCAATAACTCCTTTTGAATGACCATGAGCTGTATCAATAACAATTGCATCAACTTCTGCAGCGACGAGCTTATGTACTCGCACCATTGTGTCGGATGTAACGCCAACTGCTGCTCCTACAAGAAGACGACCTTGTTTATCTTTTGCCGCATTTGGGAATTCAATAACTTTCTCGATATCCTTAATTGTGATAAGGCCTTTTAAGATGCCGTTTTCATCCACAATTGGAAGCTTTTCAATTTTATACATCTGCAAAATCTTTTCTGCGTCTCCCAATGTTGTTCCAACTGGTGCGGTAACCAGATTATCTTTTGTCATAACATCATTAATAATCATCGAATAATCTTGGATAAAACGCAGATCACGATTCGTCAAAATACCAACAAGCTTTTGCTCGTCCATATTATTTACGATTGGAACGCCAGAAATACGATATCTACCCATTAAATGCTCTGCATCAAATACCTGATGTTCTGGAGTGAGGAAGAAAGGATTTGTGATAACTCCATTTTCAGAACGCTTCACCGTCACAACCTGCTCTGCCTGTTCTTCAATGCTCATGTTTTTATGAATAACACCGAGACCGCCTTGACGAGCCATTGCAATCGCCATTTTTGACTCTGTCACCGTATCCATTCCCGCGCTGATAATCGGGATATTCAATGTAATCTTCTCTGTCAAATTAACAGAAAGAGACACATCCTTCGGTAAAACTTCAGAAGGCCCAGGTACAAGAAGCACATCGTCAAAGGTCAAGCCTTCGCGCGTAAATTTAGATTCCCACATTTCGTTTCCTCCTCAAAATGATTATCTGCATTTGAATATTATTAAAAGATTATCAGCGCCGATAGTGCGTGTCAAGGATGCGAGAATAAGAAAATGAATTCCTATTATTCACTGAACAATTTTATCAATTGAGGATCTCATTTTCTCCGGTGAGGTCTGAGGAGCAAACCGTTCCACGACATCCCCTTTACGATTGATTAAGAATTTAGTGAAATTCCATTTAACACCTTCCGTCAACAATCCTCTTTTTTGACTTGTTAGGAATGAAAACAAAGGAGAAGCCTGATCCCCTTTTACATCTACTTTTTTAAACATTGGAAATGTCACACCATAGTTCCGTTCACAAAAAGCAAGTGTCTCATCCATCGAGTCAAATTCCTGATTATTAAAGTTATCCGATGGGAAACCAAGGACAATTAGGCCCTGCTCACGATAATCATCGTAAATTTGTTGCAGCTCCTTAAACTGGTCAGTAAAACCGCATTTGCTTGCTGTATTAACTATGACAATAACGGAACCCTCATACTCCTGCATTGATTGCTTTGTACCGTCCGGCTTTTCAACGAATAGATCATAAATAGTAGCCATATTTATCATCGCCTCTCCTTACTGTTATTAATCAACGATAAATTAACTTGCACTCGAATGCAAAAAATGGAATCACGAGGTTTTGCTCGAGTTTTGTGTAGTTATGCTCAAGTTTGGATATGTTTTGCTCATCTTGTGACTTATGTATTACACATGGAGTTTTCGTAAAACAGTAATTAAACACAAAAAAACCATCCCCCACAGGGGATGGTTTTTGCCCGGCGACGTCCTACTCTCACAGGGGGAAGCCCCCTACTACCATCGGCGCTGAAGAGCTTAACTTC
>NZ_JBHSRM010000023.1:0-39021 GCF_042658975.1 Sporosarcina thermotolerans
CCGACAGGGTCGGCTCCAGAACTTTATTTGTTGACGTTTTGCTGTTCAGTTTTCAAGGTTCATTTGTTTGCCGCTCCGTTAGAAGCAACTCTTATATAATACCACGCTGTGATTTCGATGTCAATAACTATTTTAGAAAAATTTTAAGCTGTTTCGAAGTAGTTATTCACTTATCGGAAACGCAACGTTATTTACTATATCAGCTTGTCTTTTTTAATGCAACACTTTTATCGTAAAAAGAATTTTCTTTTATTAGCACAGATAATTAAAGCCGCGCGAAGCTTATTCAAACTGTCTTCACGCGGCATTTGTTTACTCTTTTGAACGCATTTGAGGGAATAGAAGGATGTCACGGATTGATTGTGCATTCGTCAACAGCATAACCAGACGATCGACGCCGATTCCTAATCCACCTGTTGGAGGTAAACCGTATTCCAATGCCTCGACGAAATCTTCATCCATTTCATGCGCTTCGTCATTACCTTGTTCCTTTTCAACTAATTGAGCTTCGAAACGTTGACGCTGATCGATTGGATCATTTAATTCCGTAAAGGCATTCGCGTGCTCACGTCTTACGATAAACAACTCAAAACGATCTGTGAACCTACCATCTTCAGGATTCTTCTTAGCTAATGGAGAGATTTCAACTGGGTGCCCATAAATGAATGTTGGTTGAACAAGTTGCTCTTCCACTTTCTGTTCAAAGAATTCATTCAGGATATGACCGACTTCCATCATGTTTTGAATCTCTACGCCGTGCTCTTTCGCATGGGCACGAGCTTCTTCAACGGACATCTCTTTCCAGAAATCTACGCCTGTATATTCTTTAACCGCGTCTGCCATATGCAGTCGTTTCCAACCTGGAGATAGATCAATGATGTCTTCACCGTATTTCACTTGCGTTGTGCCCAATACCTCTTGTGCGATATGAGCAATCAAATTCTCCGTAAGTTCCATGATGTCTTTATAATCCGCATACGCCTCATATAGTTCAATCATTGTGAATTCAGGGTTATGACGAGTCGAAATTCCCTCGTTACGGAAAACGCGACCGATTTCATAAACCTTTTCAAGGCCACCTACAATTAGGCGTTTCAAGTGAAGCTCGATTGCAATACGCATATATAGCTCCATATCTAACGCGTTATGATGCGTAATGAACGGACGTGCTGTCGCTCCCCCAGCGATGGAATGAAGCATCGGCGTTTCAACTTCAAGGAATCCTTGGTCATCGAGATAGCGGCGCATTGATTGGATAATACGGCTTCTCGTAATGAACGTTTCTCTGCTTTCTGCAGAAGAGATCAAATCAAGATATCTTTGACGATAGCGTTGCTCGACGTCTTTCAATCCGTGAAATTTATCTGGCAGAGGACGCAGAGCTTTAGTAAGGAATGTGAACTCGGTTGCTTTTATTGAAAGTTCTCCAACCTTCGTTTTGAATACATTCCCTTTAATTCCTACGATATCGCCTAAGTCGGCCTTATCAAATAGTTCATAAGCTTTTTCACCCACCGCATCTTGACGAACGTAAATTTGGATTTGGCCGCCGAGGTCTTGAATATGCGCGAACCCTGCTTTCCCTTTTCCACGTTTCGTCATGATACGTCCAGCAATTTTCACTTCATGGACCGTTTCTTCCAACTCTTCTTTTGAAAGGCTGTCAAAGCTTTCACGAATTTCATTGGATAGGTGTGTTCTTTCATATCTTGCGCCAAATGGGTCCAGCCCATTTTCCCGCAGTTCATCCATCTTCTGGCGTCTCACCAGAAGCTGATCGTTCAATTCATCCAAATGGGACATTTCATTCACTCCTTCATAGTTATCCCTCACGCCGGATGGCATGTTCCTATTGTACACAATTCCTTCTTATTATGTAAAAAAAGCCGCCACTTCGAATGGCGGATAGTTCATTTACCTTCATTCAGGAAATGTTCGACTCCCTCAACTTTTCTCCAGCGAATAACGCCGCCATCATCGATAGGCACACCTACAAGATTTGGTGCAATTTCCATCAGAGGCACAAGAACAAATGCCCGCTCATCCATTCTTGGGTGAGGAACCGTCAAGTTCTCTGATTCAATATTGTCGTTATTATAGAGCAAAATGTCAAGGTCTACAGTCCGAGGACCCCATCTGATTTCCCGAACACGCCCCAAATCATTTTCGATTCCCTGGCATACACCTAATAATTCAAAAGGGTTGAGCGAAGTTTCCAAACGCACGACCAAGTTCAAGAAGTTTGCCTGATTGGTATATCCAACTGGCTCCGTTTCATATACAGAGGAAATCCCAGTCACTTCAATTTCATCGTGCAAATGAAGTAAGCGGACCGCCTCAGTCAAATGCTGCAACCGATCCCCGATATTTGACCCGATTGATAGATAAGCAATGTTCATACGAATTGCCCTCTTGTAATATCGACAGATACGGATGCGTAATGACCGCGTATCGGAGGATCGGGTTTGATCAACACTACACGGATTCCTTTTACTTGAGCAGCGAATCTCCCCATTACCGAACTCGCAATCTCCTCCGCAACGGACTCGATTAACTTACGTGGTTCTCCTTCAACGACCGAACGGCAAACATCGAATACTTCGGCATAATTGACCGTTTTCTGCAAATCATCCGTCACCCCAGCCTCCGTTAAATCGACTGCGAGTGATACATTTGCCCGAAAGCGCTGACCTAATACCGTTTCTTCCCTTAATGCACCATGATAGCCGTAAAACTCCATTTCATTCAAATGAATATAATCCATCCCGAGTCCCACCTTCTTCTATTAATTGACGCCTACTTTGTTTGTCAGTACGTCCATCATTTTCACCATGCGGGAAATCTGTTTAACATCATGCACGCGCACAATATGGCATCCGTGTTCGATGCCGTAGCAAACCGTGGCCCCTGTTCCTTCCATTCGTTCATTGACCGGTAGATCCAATATATTACCGATCATCCTCTTCCTCGAAGTGGCTAATAGAAGCGGATACCCCATATCGGAAATCCGTTGCAACCCTTGCATCGCCAACACGTTTTGTGCAGTGTCCTTTGCGAACCCGATACCGGGGTCGAGCCAAATGTTCCCTTCAGACACACCTGCGTTACGTGCAATCGCAATACTTCCCTCTAAATCCGCAATCACCTCATCCATGAATGGACCTGCATATTCCGCCACTTCGCGATTATGCATAAGAATGATTGGCGCACTGAATTTCGCCGCTACTTCTGCTATTTTAGGTTCCCGCTTAGCCCCCCACACATCATTGATAATATGCGCGCCGGCATTAAGCGCGGCCTCCGCCACGTCCGCTTTATATGTATCTATTGAAATGACACAGTCCAACTCACGCGCAAGCGCTTCAATTACTGGAACCGTCCGTTCAAGCTCCATCTCAAGCGTTACAGGTGCGTGCCCGGGACGCGTTGACTCCCCACCAACATCAATAATTTTCGCTCCGTCCCGTACCATTTCCTCCGCGTGCTTTAGTGCAGCGTCAATCCGTCCGTATTTGCCGCCATCGGAAAAGGAATCCGGAGTGACATTCAAAATGCCCATCACAACCGTCTCCGTTTTAAAGTCCAGAACCGTATTCCCAAATCGATATAAATCTTTTGCTTTCGTTAATTCCACAAATTTAACCTTCTTTCATTCTTTCTACAGCCTGCACATATAGATTGTGCAATTTTTGATAATATACCCCCGAAGCACCCGGCAAAAGAGACTCGCCGACCATCGACAAAGGGACGAGCTCTTGGACTGCATTCGTAACGAACACTTCATCCGCCTGCTCCAATTCCCCCTTTGTAAATAATCCTTCTTGGACAACCATACCGAGGCTTGAAGCAAGCTTCAAAATAAATGCCCGCGTGATGCCGGGTAAAATACCCGTCTCTATTGAAGGAGTGAATAATTCTTTTTCCTTTATCCAAAAGACATTTGATGTAACACCTTCCGCTACAAATCCCTCACTCGTAACAAACAAGCCCTCTTGCTCTCTTAGCGAAGGCAGTTCCAGCCGTCCCCGAACATTGTTCAAGAAGTTATGAGACTTATGTCGAATCCGGCTTTCCGGAATATTTCTTTCAGTATCCAACCAAACCGCTCTCTTTTCTGTCCCACGAGGTGAAACCACCAACTCTTTCCTGAACAAGATGATGTTTGGCGACATGTATTCGGATGGACCTAATCCAATATCATGAACACCTGCAGACACATTCAACCGAAAATAGCCATCTTGCCCGCCAGATTTTTCATGCAGGTCGTGAATGACATCGGCAATTTCCCGGTCTGTGTACGGCATTAAAATTCGATATTCATCCAATGCCTCACGTAGCCTGTCCATATGTTCTTGGTATAAAAACACAAGCCCCTCATACGTCCGGAAAGTCTCGAAAAAACCAGCGCCATATAAGAAACCGTGATCGAACGGGGAGATACGCAGTTCTTCAGCTTTTATATATTCTCCATTCATCCAACAAGTCATATGGACCCTCCTACCTTTCAGGCATTCGTTTCAGCCATTTCCTTCGCCTGCCAAAGCGCCTTCGCTTTATTCAACGATTCAACATATTCGTCCACGGGAACTGAATCTGCGACAAGTCCGGCACCCGCTTGGATATGGGCAATGCCATCCTTTATAAACGCCGTCCGAATGACGATATTCAATTCCATATCTCCATTAAAGCCGATCCATCCGATCGAGCCAGTATAGAGACCTCTTCTTGTCGGCTCTAACTCTTCAATGATTTCCATGGTCCTTAGTTTCGGGGAACCCGTGATTGAGCCACCAGGGAATACACCTTTAATAATCGCTGCATTGGATAATTCCGGAAACGCAGTTCCACGAATATTTGACACGAGATGCATGACATGGGAATAGCGTTCAATTACCATGAATTCGTTCGTTTCAACCGTACCCTTCGTGCAAACACGTTCAAAGTCTTCAAGTTCTTGCTCGACAAGCATAATATGCTCGCCTTTCTCCTTTTCATTTGAAAGCAAGTCGTTTTCCAATGCATCATCTTCCGATTGTGTAGTACCTCTCGGACGCGTCCCTCCAATTGGACGTGTGCTCAACTCGGTTCCTCGTTTTTTCAGCAGTAATTCAGGTGAACCGGAGACAACGGCAAAGTCCTCAGCACCAATCATCGCCATATACGGAGATGGATTGAAAGAACGTAATGCCTCGTACATGGATAGTGGCTCCGCAGAGAGCTTATTGGATTGCCGAACGGATAGGTTTACTTGATTCACTTCATCTTGCGCAATATACTGTTGCACATCGCGCACCATCTGTTCAAACTGAGGTCCTGTAACGGAAACATCCACTTTTTCAGGTCTTCCCGCATCAGTTGCAGTACCTTCCGATGCATGAATCCGTTTTCCTTCTCCTACAGCAGCGGCTTCCAACCATTCCCGTTCGATTTCAGAAACATCCAATCCCCGTCCGGGCAATGTCATGAAATAGACCGTTTCCTCTTCCAAGTCCAGCACTGCCCAACGGTCGAATAAATAAAAGTAGATATCCGGCGTTCCAAGATCGTCCTTGGCAATTGCCGGAATTGGTTCGTAGGTCCGTGCATAATCATAACTGATAAACCCCATGACGCCCCCTTGGAATTCCGGTAGTTCAGGAAGACTTCCCATTTTCATAGACTCTACAAATCCCACTAAAAGTTCAAGAGGCTCGCCTACTCTAACTTCCGTTGCACCATCCCGCCATTGAAATTCCAACTGACACTCTGTTGCTCTCAACGTTACAAGTGGATTTACCCCAGCCATGCTTAACTTTCCTGTTCGCCCGCTTTCGAGCAAGAGGTGTTTTTCCGTAGTTTCTGCAAGTTCTTTATATGCGTAAAAAAACTGTTCCTTCGTCATTTTCACTTTCTTGTAATCCGGAAACAATCTATCCATTTTCGTTTTCCCCCAACACTCATAATAATCTAATCTTACAGTGCGAAGACTCGTTTACGCTACAAAAAAGGAATACAAAAAGGAGAGCCTGTTTAGCTCTCCCTTTTGCATAACATATTTATTCCTCGTCAAATTGGTAAAGTGGAGTACTTAAATAACGCTCACCGTTCGACGGAAGGATTGCCACTACTTTCTTTCCTTTACCAAGCTTTTCTGCTACCTGAAGTGCCGCAAATATAGCAGCGCCGGATGAAACACCACCTAATATTCCTTCTTCTCGCGCAGCGCGTCTTGCAGTATCATACGCTTCGTCGTTTGACACTTGGATAATTTCATCATAAATATCCGTGTCGAGAACTTTAGGAACAAAGCCTGCCCCGATACCTTGAATTTTATGAGGCCCTGGTTTCCCTCCAGAAAGCACTGGTGAATCAGTCGGTTCAACAGCGATTATTTTAACTTCGGGGAATCGTTCTTTTAATACACTACCTACCCCTGTAATCGTGCCGCCCGTTCCGATTCCTGAAATGAATGCATCCACACGGTCTAACGCATCAGCAATTTCAGGACCTGTTGTTAGACGGTGGATTTCCGGATTTGCTTCGTTATTGAATTGTTGCGGCATGAACCAACCGTTCTTCTCAGAAAGTTCTTCTGCTTTGGCGATTGCGCCCTTCATCCCTTCAGCACCAGGCGTAAGGACAAGGTCAGCACCATAAGCACGCAATAGATTCCGACGTTCAAGGCTCATCGTATCCGGCATGACAAGAACAGCATTGTAACCTTTTGCAGCTGCAATCATCGCAAGCCCAATGCCTGTATTACCGCTCGTCGGCTCGATAATTGTACTTCCTTCTTTCAACTCCCCTGACTTTTCAGCGGCTTCAATCATAGCAAGCGCAATCCGATCCTTAACACTTGAACCCGGATTGAAATACTCAAGTTTTAAATAAACATCCGCACTATCCGGCTTCGCCATACGATTAACTTTCACAAGCGGTGTTTGCCCAACGAGATCTGCAATTGTATTACCAACTCTACTCATCTAACCCCACTCCTAATCCCTACTTATTTGATATGTTTTATAGTATTAATCATACTACCTTATTGTGAGTATCGTCAATAAATAATATCTATTTCTAACTTTCCCTGTTTTAGACCCACTAATCCAAAAAAGCTAACTGCAAGCTCCTTCGAACAAAGGCGCCTACAATTAGCTTTTACTTACCATAAAACCATTTTGCATCAAATTCTTTCCAAAACGCCTCAGGAAGAACCAATTGCGACAACTGCTCAATCGTTAGCTCCCGTTTAATATGTTCTTTCACTTCATCAAAAGTGAATTCCCTACCGTTTATCACTTCATTCACTTGAACAATGGCATATGTACCGTCTTTCAGACCGACCGCATCGCCGACTCTGCCTTCCTTCAATTGGGAAGCAGCTTTGTAAATCGCAGGGTCGATTGTTTCCGTATCGGCATTGATGTAGCCGATATCCCCACCAAGATTAGCTGATGTTAAGTCCATTGAAACCTCTTTTGCTAACGCGTCAAAGCTTGAGCCCTTCGACAACTCACTTAAAGCCCGTTCCGCTTCCTTTTTGGATGGAACGACAATGATGGATGTCCGATAAGCAGTTAAAATAGTATAAAGGGATTCATTTTCATCATAGAAAGATTTCACCGTCGCATCGTCAATGACTACGTCATTTGACAAAACCTTTTCCAAAGTGACCGTTGACCGTATTCTTTGCCGTATTTGCTCGAGATCCAGTCCAGAATATGTATGACCATCTACGGATGTGATTAATGCGAGTTCAAGTTCGAGTTCCTTTTCACTCACTTCGATGCCATATTTTGCAGCGGCCGTCTCCATCACCTTGTTGTTCACAAGCTCCCGAAGTACATCTCGACCTACTGCCTTTTCCATCGCAGTCATCCACTGTTCTCTTGTGATAGGATCGCCCGCGACCGAAGCAACCACTTCATCAGGTTGCTTCAGTTTTTTATCCGGTATCAGCCATCCAACGAACCAGAAGACATTTCCTATAAAAAGGATAGCGATTAAAACAAGTAATGGCTTCGTTTTTAATTTCCTTTTTTGGACTGTTTCTTGAGGATTACGATTGTGACCGTATTTCATCGATAAATCCTTCTAAATCTTCCTTCGAATAAACATACTTCTCCAGACAGAAATGGCATTCCGCTTCAGCCTGACCATCTTCGTCAATCATTTCACGAATTTCTTGTTCGCCAAGTCCAATAATCGCATTCCCAAAGCGCTCCCTCGAACAGTTGCACTTGAAAGCCACATCCATCTTTTCAAGGACTTCCACATGATCGGCACCCAATACTTCATTCAAAACTTCTTCAGGTGTCAATCCGCGGTCAATCATACGCGAAATCGGTTCAATGTTCGCAAGCTTCTTCTCAAGCTGGCTAATTGTTTCTTCCGTTGCACCTGGCATTACCTGAATGATGAAACCTCCAGCCGCTTTTACAGTATTGTCCGGGTTTACAAGTACTCCAAGCGCCACCGCAGAAGGAACTTGCTCGGAGACAACAAAATATTGGGTGAAGTCCTCCGCAATTTCACCGGAAACAATCGGAACTTGGCCTGTGAAGAAGTCACGGAGTCCAAGGTCTTTAACTACAGTCAACATCCCTTCCGTACCAACCACGCGTCGAACATCCAATTTGCCATTTTCATTCAACTCAAAATGCGTTTGCGGATGCGTGATGTATCCCCTGACTTCGCCGCGCGCGTTCGCATCAACGACAATCGGGCCAGCCGGTCCGTTTCCTTCAATTTTCACTGTCAGTTTGTCATTTCCTTTTAGCATTGCACCCATCATGAGTCCAGCTGTCATCGTTCTACCTAAAGCTGCAGTTGCAGTCGGCCATACTTGGTGCCGTCTTTGCCCCTCTGCCACAGCATTTGTTGAATCGACCGCATATGCACGGATCGTACCTTCAAAAGCCAAAGCTTTTATTAAATAATCATTCATGTAATTCTTCTCCTTTCAGACATTTCTTTCGTAGATTAGATGAAGCCCCTTCAATGTCAGGAAATTGTCTACGACATCAATCACATTCGTCTCACTTGCTATCAATTCTGCAAGACCACCTGTAGCGATGACCGTCGGTTCCACCTTACTTTGTGCTTTCATCCTACCAACGATACCTTCTACAAGCCCAACATAACCAAATATAATTCCGGATTGCATTGCTGATACGGTATTTTTTCCGACAACATGCTCCGGGCGAACCAACTCGACACGAGGCAATTTGGATGCCCGATCGAATAGCGCTTCCATTGAAATACCGATACCAGGTGCAATAGAACCACCCATATATTCATTTTTTTCATTCACATAACAGAACGTCGTCGCAGTTCCGAAGTCTACGATAATGAGTGGACCGTCCTGTTCTTCTATAGCTGCAACCGCATTGACAATTCGGTCTGCGCCTACTTCACGCGGATTTTCATATTTAATATTCAAACCTGTCTTGACCCCCGGTCCAACAATTAACGGGCGGATATCAAAATACTTTTTACACATTTGCTCTAGCGGGAACATTACTGGTGGAACGACGGAAGAGATAATAATTCCGTTAATATCGTCAAAATTTAAGCCTACATGGGAAAATAGCGATTTTACAGACATGGCATATTCATCTTCTGTTCTGTGTCGATACGTCTCCATACGCCAATGATATTTCAACTCTCCTTGATCATAGACGCCAAGGACGATATTCGTATTACCGGTATCCAATACTAAGATCATTTTCTTTTCCTCGCTAACATTCGTCATTTTCCAAAACATCATAACAAAAGCGAAGGGTGGCGTCCAGCATCGACAGGCGTTGGAGGCCTTGAAAAAAAGGCGCTTTTTGCCTTTTCTTTCAAGACCGAAACGACCGAGATGGTGCCACCTGGAGCTGGATGAAACAAAAGCAGAAGGTGGCGTCCAGCATCGAAAGGTGTTGGAGGCTCGCCAAATCAATATACAACTTTGGTAATGTTTGATATTTTATGGGAAATAATCGAGCTATTATTTTGCTGTTAGATATAAAAATAAAAACAGTCGACTGCCTATTAAAGCAGTCGACCATTATTTTATTTACAATCAGTCTCTTCTTTGTTCATCAATCGGAGGAAGGGGTGTGTCACCGCCACGGTTCTCCTTCGGAAGATCTGCAATGGATGGATCTGCAGGTGCGCCAGTTGAATCAGGGTTAACTGTATCTTTTTCCGATTCTGCGTCCGCTTCTTCCGACTTCTCTTCCACTTTACCATTTCCGTTTTGCTCGTATGGACGATCTGGCAAAGTTCCATGGTCCTTCAAGTGGTTGATTTGCTCAGCATCCAACGTTTCAACTTCAAGAAGTGTCGTTGCGATCAAATCAAGTAATTCACGGTTCTCCGTAAGAATTTTTCTTGTGCGTTCGTATTGTCCCTTGATGATGCTTTGCATTTCTTGGTCGATTTCGTAAGCAATCGATTCAGAGTAGTTCTGCTCCGAATTGAAATCTCTGCCAAGGAATACGTTGCCGCCTTGCGCTGAGCCGAATTGCATCGGACCAAGCTTGTCGCTCATTCCGTACTCCGTCACCATAGAACGCGCAATGCCTGTCGCTCGTTGGAAGTCGTTATGCGCTCCCGTAGACACTTCACCAAGTACAATCTCCTCTGCCACACGTCCGCCAAGAAGACCTGCAACCTTATCAAGCAACTCAGGTTTCGTCATGAAGTAACGGTCCTCTTTCGGAAGCATCACAGCATAACCACCCGCTTGGCCCCGAGGAACGATTGTTACTTTATGGACAATTTCGGCGTCATCCAATATTAGGCCGACAACAACGTGCCCTGCCTCGTGGAATGCAACAATGTTTCTTTCCTTATCGGAAATAACACGGCTTGTTTTCGCAGGACCTGCAATAACACGGTCTGTCGCTTCATCAATATCCGCCATGTCAATCTTCGTTTTACCGCGTCTTGCCGCAACAAGTGCAGCCTCATTCAATAGGTTCTCAAGATCTGCACCTGAGAATCCAGGTGTACGTTGAGCAAGTGCCTTCATATTGACTGTGTCGTCAAGGGGCTTGTTTCGTGCATGCACCTTAAGTACAGCTTCACGGCCTTTGACATCCGGACGACCAACAGTAATTTGACGGTCAAAACGTCCTGGACGAAGAAGCGCTGGATCCAGAATATCCGGACGGTTTGTTGCGGCAACGATGATAATTCCTTCGTTTCCATCGAACCCATCCATCTCAACCAATAGTTGGTTCAATGTCTGTTCACGCTCATCATGGCCGCCACCAAGACCGGCGCCACGTTGACGCCCAACTGCGTCGATTTCATCAATGAAGATGATACATGGTGCATTCTTTTTCGCATTTTCGAACAAGTCACGAACACGGGATGCCCCGACCCCGACGAACATCTCAACGAAATCCGATCCGGAAATCGAGAAGAACGGAACGCCGGCTTCACCAGCAACTGCTCGCGCCAAAAGTGTCTTACCCGTCCCTGGAGGACCGACTAATAAAATACCTTTTGGAATACGTGCCCCAAGTTCAGCAAACTTACGTGAATCCTTAAGGAAGTCTACAACTTCTTCAAGCTCGGCCTTCTCTTCATCAGCACCCGCAACATCCGTAAAACGGACTTTCTTGCGGTCATCCGAATGAAGCTTCGCCTTACTCTTACCAAAGTTCATGACACGGCCGCCACCGCCACCTTGTGCTTGATTCAACAAGAAGAAGAATAGGATGATAATAATGATGAAAGGAACTAAGCCTGTGAAGAAGGCAACCCAAGCACTTGTTTCAGGTGCTTTTTGGACGTTGAATTTCGGGTTGTTCTTTTTTCCGACAGCATCAATCGTACGGAGTTGTTCCGTGATGGTCGTGTCGTTTGCCAGGATATTCGTGGTGAATTTTTCACCCTCCTCATACCCTTTCATGACCCCTTCGACAGTCAAAACGCCGGCGACTGGCTGAACCGAAATCGATTCAATATCGCCTTTTTCCAAAGCCTCGTAAAACTCATTCGTTGGAATCTCTTTTGTTTTCGGATTCGGATTATTTAGTGAACTGAAAATCCCCATAATTGCAAGGAAGATCAATCCGTATAGTAGAAAGTATCGAAGTATACGATTCATCCCAAGCCTCCTCATTTCTTTCAACAGAAAACTATTGTAAATCTTATCATATAACAGATTCAACCTACAAAGGAAATGCCTTACTTATTAAGGCTCATTTCATAGGCAAACGTACCTGTCCGCGCATGCACCGGCTTCGCAACAAAGTTACATAGAATGTAAAACTTTTAGACACAAATGGAAAAAGCTTTCCATCGCCCCTTGATAAAGGTTTGTTGAAAAGCTTTCAGAAAGAGTAGATTTCCTTTTTCAATACACCGATATAAGGTAAATTTCTATATTTTTCTGCATAATCAAGTCCATAACCAACAACAAATGCATCCGGAACTAAGAAGCCAACATAATCCGCCTTCAAATCCACTTTTCGACCCGTTGGTTTATCAAGTAACGTTACAATCTTAATGGATTTCGCTTTCCGGTATTTGAAAAGTTCGACTAAGTAATTCAATGTCTTTCCGCTATCGATTATGTCCTCAATGATTAATACATCACGTCCCTCGACGCTTGTATTCAAGTCTTTGACAATTTTCACTTCGCCTGAGGATACTGTTGCGTTTCCGTAGCTAGAGACATCCATGAAATCTAACTCGATATATGCATCTACACGTTTGATAAGATCGCTCATGAAAGGTAATGCACCTTTAAGAACGCCGATAGCAAGCGGAAATTTGTCTTGATAATCCGCTGTAAGCACAGCACCAAGCTCCGCAACTTTCTCTTGAATTTCTGCTTCTGTAATTAACACTTCTTCGATATCCTTTTGTAACATCGAAAGCCCTCTTTTCTGCATAAAGTCTTTATAATTTCTTAAACCTAAATATGTACTTTTCCCGTTCTGTCCTCTTACTTTTGAACCGGATGCCGTACCGTACGCCAGGAATGGCGCAAATTTCGTCTTTTGAAGTTGTGACGATAGGCAGTTTTAGACGTTTTTCCACACCGATCTTCTCGTCAATGAACAATCTTGACAAACGCTTCTCATGGTCCATCCCGGGAAGCAAGATCCGATCCCCATCTTTCCTACTTCTTAAATAGAGCGGTAAATCATGGTCCGGCATATCAAAATATCGATATTCACAAGCTCCCTTGTCTACCCTGTCTACATCATCCCAAGACAATAGCATATTGCCCCATCTTACCCATTCACCCTTCGGTAGTATGCACCGTTCGGAAAAATGGTCTTTTCCTGCCTTCATAATTGAAACCTTGTCATATTCCCTAACGAAACGGAATCCTCTTGGAAGGTCAATTGTACTATTACCGTGACTCACAGACAAATGATGATGCAGTTGGTCTAATAATGCTGAATTATATTCAACGGATATACTTTCCCCAGCATAAAGATAATTCAATAGTAGTGGAATGAAACGCTTTTGTAAAGCAGTGTGCATGTCAGCAAACATATTAGTATCGAAGGTCGGATACCCATCTTCCGTAAAGGACACGATTGAATTGAATCTTTCGTTTGCCAAGTTAGCCAAAAGTGCTTCATCCTGTTGCAAATCGGCAGTCATTTTAACGGCATTGACTGCCGCGGCAGGGTTTTCAGACAAAATAATTGGTGCAACATGATGTCGCAATCTGTTGCGTAAATACGCATCACTTTCATTACTTGGATCTTCCCTGAACTGCTTGTCCCGCTCTTTCAAATAGGCAAGCAGTTCTTCCTTCATAACGGGAAGAAATGGCCTGATCACTGTCCCTCCATCCATTTCTCTTTTTATCGAAATACCCGTAGGAACGCTTCCCTTGGATAATTGCATCAGCACTGTCTCCAACTGATCTTCAGCATGATGGGCAGTCGTTAGGCAATCATACCCTTCCTTTTTCATCACCTCGCTGAAGAAAGCATACCTGCCTGAACGACAGATATCCTGGACATTCCCCCCTTTTTCGTTCAGGATTGCGGGAACAGGAACATGTCCTCCGAAAAAGGGGATGCCTAAGTCTTCACATAGACCTTTCACGAAGCGCCCGTCCTCCGCTGATTCTTCACCTCGCAACATATGATCGACATGGATGCCGGCCACATCCACCTGTAAGTTTTTAAATGTTTCTGCGGCAAAAACCAACAGTGCCACTGAATCTATTCCGCCCGAACAGGCAACAAGCACCCTTTGGCCTGGACGTAATAGGTTCTCGCGTTCTATAAAATCGAGGATTTTTCGTTGAAACACCTGCATTCTTTTGTTCCTCCAATCAATTACACATGACACATGAATCTATTTTAGCGCAAAACTTTTTCTCGGGAAATCGGTCGGTTCACCGGTTTTATAGTCATCCATTTTGGCAAGACGTGATCGACTTTCATGACAAGAACAGTTCGATCATCCGCAACAACACCAAACTTCCTTTCCATTTCGGACATAATACGGTCAGCTAACGGCTCACAGGAAAGATGCTGATACTTTTCCAGTATTCCATAAAGTGCTTCCTCCTGCTTTTCAATTGTAACCTTTCCATTGAATACACCATCCGTCAGCATAACAATAACATCCCCGGATTTTAATTCTTCATTTTTTGCTTCTACTGAGAATGACGGCAAGAACCCAACTGGAACTGACTTGCTGTCAAGGCGGAGAAAATCCTGGCCTCGTTTAATATACGTACTCATCGATCCGGCCTTCCACGACCACAACCTTCCATCTTGTAGATCAATCAACGCCAAATCCAACGTCGCATACATGTCATCCAACCCATTCAACGACATCATATAATGCAAAGTATGCATCGCTGTTTCCGGATCCATCTTCCGGTCCAGACACTCCCTCATAAGTCGGATCACTTTTCGACTTTCCCTATAAGCATTCATGTCATGTCCCATACCGTCCGATAGCAGAACAGCGGTCAGACCGTCGTGAATCGGGAAAACCTCATAAGCATCCCCTGCGTGGAATGTCCCGCCCCCTGCAGTCGCAACAACCCCGTATTCCAATGAAAAACGGACTGCCGAACTGAAAATGAGTTGAATATGTGGAAAAGGATCTTGCAGCACTGACGTTTTCTCCACTTTAAATGGTTCCTGATAAACCTCCTCCAATAAGGGCAATATTAAACGTTCCGCCACTGTCGTATCCGTTTCAAAGTCTGAGCGTTTCTCCGGAATTGAAATGACAATCCTGTAAGCACCCTTCTCCTCTGATAAAATGTCAATCTGATAAAACTCAATTCCTTGAGATTGTAGATGTTTCCCTAATTCCTCCTCCGCAAGATGATTAACAGTGAGATCCCCTTTAATATCGTTCATTATCTTTTCCAAATGATTGCTCATATCTCTTAATTGTAACGCAAGCATCTTCCTTCCATGTTGGAGTTGTCCCATTAATAGATGATTTGCAGCCTGTTCTTCAAGCTCTGCTATCAGGCCCGAAGAGCGGATACATTTATATTTGATCCGTTCCTCAACACGGTGACGGGCTGCTTTCTTTGTCGCTGAGTAGGTTGTCTCCCATTCATATAGAAGTCGAGGCATCCCTTCCCCATTCCCTTCCCAGCATTTTGAATAGCGGAAGCACGACTGACAAATCGAAGGAATCGGCTGTGTCGCATTGGCGTCATCCGAGGCAAAACGATCATTGACAAGGTTTGACATGAATTCTGCAAACTGCTGAAAGTCTGATAATTGATCGTCCAACCGACTTGTCAGCCACTTTTGCCGTTTCACCGATAGATCCTGTTGTCCTGGTGTAATCATCCGGGTAATTGGCTCGACTTTCTTGGTTGGGATTAAGAAAAATAGAAACGTCGCAAGGCCAATTGTAAGAAAGTGGGATGTGTCAAGCGGCAACGTCAAATCATATAACAGGAAAAAGACAGATACAGCAAAACCTCCTGTCGCTATTCCCAATTTCCCGAGCCGACTTAACGCACCTGCAAAAAATCCGGTCATTCCATACACAGCCATCATGCCTGTAAACGATAATTCCGCAACACCCGCAATTGCGGCAATCATCATTGCAATAGTCGTTGAAAACGGCAGTCCCCCCGCCGATGCAGCAAGTAGGATGGTAAGATGAAGCAGTAGTCCCGAAGTTGAAATCGGTCCAACCATTAAATTCCCCATTCCCGTTGTCGCCATAATGCCGACGATACAAACAGCCCCAAGCCGCTCCGGCGACCATTGGCCAAAAAAGATCCGTTCTCTATGTGGAAAGGCGACAAAAAGGAAGAATGTCATGAACAATGCCAGTATCGCCTCAAATCCGATGGTCAACTGAACATTGACAGGCGGTTGCCCGCTGTACATGATAAACTGCCAAAGCACCTGAACAACTATAATCGTTCCCGCCACTGTCAGCGGAATAGACTTCCGAGTAAGTGGATGCTTGCTCACTACATTGAATAGCAGTAATTGCAATAAGTAGATCACTGCTTGTCCTAACCCAAGAAAGGCTCCCCCAGCCATTCCCCCGATAAATACATAAATGAGATGTTTCCTGAATCGCGCCTGCGCCAATGCCCAAATAGGCAAGAAAAACGGAACCGCCGCATCAAATAACACAGCTTGCGACAAGAAAAATGTACTCGCTAAAAAGAAAATCGCCATGAGTATATACATCTTCCGATTCCCCACTGATTCCAGAGTATGGCGAATCTGCTGCACGAACGGCCTTTCAAGATTGCTTACCATCTTCATCTCCACATTCCCCCTATGTCTACTTGCCCCTCAGTATACATAGATTGTTCCGAAGATTTTGTCTGTTCCTGACAAGCACCTATAAAAACATTTCGACGTGTTCCGTAGAATTATTCTATTTTTCAACGATAGGTTGACAGATGGTTCAATGGCATGTATTATAATGATTGTCGTTCAGATGAATGACCTAAATAACGGCGGCGTAGCTCAGCTGGCTAGAGCGTACGGTTCATACCCGTAAGGTCGGGGGTTCGATCCCCTCTGCCGCCATAAACGAAAAGTAAGCGGTCTGTCTAATGACAGACCGCTTTTTTTAGCAAAAAACGAAAAAATCACTGCAAAAACGCATAAAGTGCGATAGATACGCATAACTTTTCCTATACACGCATAAACTTCTCCAATTACTTATAAACTCAAGAACTCACGCATAAATCCAATACTTCATTAAGACTCCAAATAAATCTCCTCATCCTTGCGAACCGACTCGATTTGTTCCTTATGATGCGAATCATGCCAAACAAAATCCGCAAAATACTGCTTTATCGACATTGAATGATTTCCTATTTTAAACTCTTTTATCCAATCCGTTTCATCAACTAACTGCAGTTGCTTTAGTATTCTTTCGCGCTGTTCCTTTGCATAGTTCCTAATCTCTTCAAATGTCTTTTCATTTGCAAGTCTTGCGGCTTCTTTATTAAACGGCTCAAATGGCACATTCTTTAATACATTGCCTTCTTGCATTTCAGGCAATCTTTCCTCGACAGTAAATCGATCCCATTCCGCCATATGCATAAGAATCTCTTTCGGCGACCATTTCCCTTCTTGATACGGCGCATTCGCCTGTTGTTCTGACAATGTTTGCAGCGAATCAATCCAATCGATGTACTTTGTTAGGTCTTTTATTATTTCAGATTTGCTCATTTCAACTCTCCTCCTTTTTCTAATGTCTTCTATTCGATGCAGCAGACTTGAAATCCTTTGTACTCCATGAAAAGGGTTTTTCTTTTTTCACTTCGTTAGTCTTCTCAATTACTCACGAGAAGTTCTCCTTTCCACCACATAACTTCTCCTTTAACCCAAAAGAGTTCTCCTTTCCCTCACATGACTTCTCCTTTAACCCAAAAGAGTTCTCCTTTCCGCCACATATCTTCTCCTTTAACCAAAATAAGTACCCATTTCCGCAAAATAAGTACCCATTTCCGCAAAATAGCACAAAAAAAAACGATCGGCATCTTAATAGATGCCAGATCGCTTATATGAGTTTCATTTTTACGAATTAAAACAGCCAGCAAGTTACCCTCTTCTTGCGCCACGGCCACCGCGTTTAGATTCTGTTGCTCTTTTCAAAGTTGTAAGGCGTTCTTCACTATCTTTCATGAATTTCGCCATTTTTTGCTCAAAATTCTCAGGACGCTCGTTGTTGCTTGAACGGCCACCGCTGTGACGAGGACGTTGAGGGCGTTGAGGGCGCTCAGATTCAGGTTTCGCTTTTCTGATCGATAACCCGATTTTACCGTCCGTGCCGACATTCATCACTTTCACTTCAACCATGTCGCCTACTTTTAGGTGGTCGTTAATATCCTTAACATAATTGTCCGCCACTTCACTGATATGGACGAGACCAGTTGAACCGTTCGGTAGTTCGACGAACGCACCGAAGTTTGTGATCCCTGTAACTTTCCCCTGTAACTTGCTGCCTACTTCAATTGACATAAAAAAAATGCTCCTCCTTAAGATTTAAACGACCCCTATTTCAGAAGCCTTTTTACCATATGGCGAGTCTTGCATTTGCAAGATCCTTACTTTCATTATAGCCAACAAAAAAAGAGTGTCAATAAGACTACTCTTTTCCGTCATCTTTTTCATCACTTTTCTTCTTTTTTTCAGGCACTGAAAAGATGATTTCATTTTCATCAGATAAAAAGTACTCTTTCCGAGCTAACTTTGCAATGTATTCTTCATCATCCAGTTTAACAAGCTGTTTTTTAAGAAGATCCTGTTCTTCATTCACCTGTTCCAACTGTGCAAGCATTTCTTTCTTCTCCAACTCTTTATCCTGCAAGGTCTGTTTTTGCTGAATATACATACTCGTTAAACCACCGAATAATACAAACGCAATTACAGCGTAGATAAACAGTTTTTTCTGGAGCCGCTTCTTTTGCTTGTTTTTCCAAATTTCCTTTTTACGCAACGAGCGGACATAATCAGTTTCAATCGATGCAACGGTTGCGGATGGTTTCCTTTTCCTTTGCTCCATGTCTGCACTCTCCCTCATTACAGTTCGAAATTTGATAGGTCAATAAATTATACATCATTTCTCACTGTTTTTAAAGAGAGATTCATAGATTTTATCGTAAAGATAGAAAAAAGGCTTCAAAAGGAACATCAGCACCCTGAAAATTATCCTGAAAATTTGTCGAATGACTTTATAGATTAAGACAATGACAAACACAATTGGCTTCAAAATCAACATATTGAAAAGCCTACCAAAAAATCTGAAAGGACGGTGGAAAATCGATGCATAAAGCAACATGCCACAAATCTGGGCAACTGGATCATACATCCTCCATGCTCCGTCCCTTACTAAAAATAGAATGTAAAACGATGCACAGCCAACTATGATCCAACCGATCACTTCAAGGAAAACACCATATTTCCTTATAATCGACCGTCTGCCGGTTGCATCGATACCCGTTCCGATCAAATCCATGAAAACTCCGGCACCGATGCCCGTCCCAATCATTGCAAGCAGACTAAGAAACTGTACGGAAAGACTCATCCAAATAATTTATGGAGGAAATTACGTGAACCTGTCTCTTCTTCGTCATATTGCATCGTGCCAATCGTCCCTTCCAAAGTAAGAAGCCCTTTGTCGACATCCAAATGGACGATGCGCAGCTCCTCCCCACGAATTACTAGAATTCCTTGAGATGTCCGGACGATAAACTCCTCTTGGTCAAACCGGTCGATCGTTTTTACAGATGTAAGATCCATTCGTTTTCTGTTTCTCATCGTGACGACATGATCCCCCGATGGAATTGCGTATGTTGGACTATCCGTCTGGATTTGCATATACTATTCCTCCTTTGCTTGTACGTTCACTGCCATCCTATGCGGGCAAATAAAAAAACATGACAGGAAAAATCACTGTCATGTTGGAATGTGGACAAACTTTTTATTGATGTGCTCCCGCGATGGCGAGGAATGGACTCTGGCGTGAAAGAATGGACCTTGAACGATGAAGAATGGACCCTAACGCGAAAGAATGGACCTTGAATGGCGAAGAATGGACCCTAACGCGAAAGAATGGACCTTGAATGGCGAAGAATGGACCCTAATGCGGAAGAATGGACCCTGAATGGCGAAGAATGGACCCCAGCGTGATTAAACAAGCATTACATTAAATCAAAAAACAGCCGGAATGCTCTCACGCACCCCGACTGCTTAATTCACTCAATCCTCATCATCAATAAACTCTGGTTCCACCTTTTCAAGCTTTTCTTCCTTCAAAATCGTATACATCATTGCCGCGTCTTCCTTCTTCGTCGATTCTTTCAGCATCTCGACCTTCGTCGTAACGATTTTTTGTCCAAATCGGATAGCGAGCTCGTCACCCGGTTTCACAACCGATGATGCCTTTGACAATTTTCCATTAATCGTGATACGACCCTGGTCTGCCACTTGCTTCGCAAGCGTCCGTCTTTTGATCAACCGCGACACTTTCAAGAATTTATCCAGTCTCATTTCTTTTCCCCCTCTTTCGCCTGTTGCCAAAATCCATCCAGTTCATCTAACGTATAGGCGGAGAATTCGCCCCTGCCTTCCCGCACGCTTTGCTCGACAAACGAGAAGCGACGTTTGAATTTCTCATTCGCATGCGCCATCGCTTCCTCTGGAGACAGCTTCAAGAACCTTGATAAGTTGACGATTGTAAACAAGACATCCCCCAACTCATCCGTCTGGCTCTCCTTCGTACCATTCTCCACTTCGGCCTTGAATTCCTGCCATTCTTCCTCGAATTTATCGAATGCCCCACCGATATCAGGCCAATCGAACCCGACTTTTGCCGCTTCTTTTTGATAATTAAAAGAAGTGAGCAATGATGAGCTATGACGTGCCTGCCCATCCAACAGCGAGTCAACTTGCGGCTTCTCTGCCTTCTTGATTTCCTGCCAATTCTTTAAAACTTCATCTGAATTTTCCACGTTGCAATCACCGAATACATGCGGGTGACGACGGATCATTTTTTCACCAATTGACTGCAAAACGTCTTCCATCGCAAAATAGCCATCGTCTTCACCAATTTGCGCATGCAGGAACACTTGAAGCAGAACATCGCCTAACTCCTCGATAATCCCTTCATCGTCCTCTTGATCAATCGCTTCCAATAATTCATGTGCTTCCTCGATTAAATAACGCTTCAACGATTCATGTGTCTGTTCGCGGTCCCACGGGCAACCGTCCGGAGCGCGCAACGCCGCAATGATCTCCCTGAATGTCGACCATTCCTTCAGACGCCCCTCCCGTTCAATGACTGGAGGCACGTAAATCGTCGTCAAATTGTCAATTTCCGTTTCCCGGTCCAACTCAAACAGCGGTACAGTTCGGAGCTTTTCCAATGAAGAGCCCGCCGCTGTCACAATCGTCACCGGGTGATCGAATGCGTACTTTTCCATGAGTGATAGCTTCACATCAGAAGCGACAAACGCATCATAAACTTGTCCAATCAACACATGCTGAGTCATTTGCACGTCATCGCGTGCTATATCCGTGCCGTCCAACAACTGAAACCCTTCGATTGGATCAATTCGCAATGCCGCAAAAATCGGATCGAGGAAGCTGTTGCCCCCTACAATTTCAAGCCGCACAATCCCTTCACGTTCTTTTTCAATCAATAATTGCACCGTGCGCTCCGCCACAAGCGGATGCCCTGGGACGACATAAGTGACCGCCCTCTCTTCAGCCATAGCAATTAATTTCGCTGTTATTTCCTCATATACTCGCTCAAACTCATCATTTTCTACATAAACTGCATCAAAACTTTCAATTTCTACGCCTTCCGACCGCAATTCCGCAACCGCGGGATGTTGGTCCGTCCTTGCAATGACGTATTCCGCTGCCTTCAGCTTGCGGTATGTTCCTATAGTTAATTGATCAAGGTCACCGGCACCAAGTCCGATAATCGTAATTGTATTCATCCATTCACCTTCTATTTTTAATTAGCCATAATTGCACGCGTGCCAATCTTCTTCCGAACGGCAACAAATACCATTCCTTCTCCGCCATTATACGCGATTTCATCACAACAATCAGGAAAACGCCTGCCCCCAACAAAACTGCCGTCAATGCTGTCAACGTCGCGCCGATTCTTGACGATACATTGTCGAATAAAAATTGATCTGCGACCAGCATCCATGGAATGATGACCGCAATCATTGCCGCTGCTGCGCTCAATAACCATCCGTAAAAACGGAAGGGTGCCAGACGTACGGGCCACACTCTTTTGAAATAAAGGAGAAGCCCGAATGTAATTACCGCAAAACCGATATTCCCGGCGACTGCCGCGCCAGTCACATCAAAATACGGAATGAGCAATTGATTTGCAATGACCTTTACAAGTAGTCCTCCGAAAAGCAATAATGTCGGCACTTTCACCTTCCCCGCCCCTTGTAAGATTGCCGTCAACGGCAAAATAAGCGACAGCCAAAAAATCTGAAAGGAGAAAATGATCAGCGCAACAGACCCCTCCCGCGTCTCAAATAACATTTCATTCACATATGGCAAAACGAGTGCAAGACCAACCGCTGCTGCCCAGCCGAAAAGGAAAGCCGTCCTGAACGTCAGTTGAATAAACGGCTCCGCCCCTCGTCCGCTTTTTTTGGCTGCATGATGGGATATCAACGGGACAATCGCAAGCGCCAATGTCGAAGCGATTAAAATCCCCATTTGCACGAGCGGCTGCCCACGGTCATAGACGCCCTTCATTTCCATTGCAGCGTCCGCGACATATCCTTTCGCAAGCAAAATATTGTATACGGTGAATGAATCCGCCATTTGGAACATCAGCAGAATGAGTGAACTTGCGCTGACACTTAAACTAACAAACGTTAATTCCTTAACGACGCGCCATGTATCCACCTGCACAAGCGGTCCTTTATAAGCATTTCTGTAAAATAGGGCAAGAATGACAACACCTAACGCCTGTCCTATAACAGCCCCCCACATAGCCATTTCGCCAGCCTTGTAAAGAGAACCGCCCGCCCGCATCACAGTCCATGTACCAATAAGGATAATCGCCACCCGCAACGCCTGCTCGCCGACATTTGATACCGCAACCGGCGTCATCCGACCATCCGATTGGAATGAACCTTTCAATACTGCAAGCATCGGCATGACAAGCACGATATATGCCCCCGCCCGAAGCAGCGTCACAAGCTCCGAATCCCCCATCGCATTTGCGAAAAACGGTGCAAACACCATTAAGATCGTAAAGAACGTCAAAGACAATCCCGCCAAGTAAATGAACGCAATTCGCATAACCGCTTTCGATTCACCCTTACTCCTACTTCCCGCTAACAGCTTCGATACTGCCACCGCGTACCCGTACGAAGTCCAAACTATAAAAATTCCAATGAAAGGATAAACTTGCTGGTAAATATAAAATCCTTTATCGCCCACAAGGTTCTGGAACGGAATCCGATACACCGCCGCCAGTAATTTGACGACAATCGCCGATATCGTCAAAATCGACGCACCTTTCATGAACGTTTTCATATTCCAATCAGCTGAAGACATAACCGCGCCTCTTTCGATGTTTATTCGACTTTTAGTATACCATCAACTAAAACGAAGCACTTCAAATACTGAATTCCTTGCACATCATAAAATAACCGTCGCTTTTTAGTCCGAAAACGCATAAATCTTATAAATTACTCATAACCTCATACGAATCGCGCATAAATCCCCAAAATTACGCATAAAAAATAATTATGCGTTTTTGCAACTTTTTATGCGCAGATACATCGATTTATGCGTATTTCAGACAACAAAAAAACAGGTAATGAAGCATCCGCTTCCTTCACCTGTCCAATTCCATTGGTTGTTTAAAAAGATACTTTCTTGTTTCGTAAAATCAGATAAATTTTCAGGATTCATACGCTTAAGGTTGTTCCCAGGGATTCGGAATACCTTTCATTTCTGGATTATCCCATAATTCCGGGCCAGGATAACCTATATATAAATAAAGTTCTTTATTAGGAGTTTGTGTTGTTGCTTTCATTACTTGATACGTCTCCTCTGAGTAGATAATACGATCGTTATCATCCTCACGCCCTGAATATATAAATTTAAATCCCTCATAATGATTAAATAATGCGTCAAAGTACTCTTTATCTACTTTTATTAATACAATCGAGTCTAATTTATCATTATAAAAATGGAAACTCGCTAGCCTATCATAATTTAGGAGGAAATCAGATCCACTTCCATCAGCCTGCCCAATTATATAATTATCACCCAATAGTTCAATTACTTTTGATGGTGAGTCGCCTAATGTTACTCCATGAAAATACAGGTAACCTTCCTCTTCAGTAAATGTGGGTTTAGCGAAATCTATATCCGTATTGATTGGAGAAATGTGTTGATTATTAATATTCTGTTGTGCCTTATATAGATTTTCCGCTATTTTTTTTTCCCAGTGCGGTTCTGCATTGGATAGTGTCAAGGATAGATTTTCGTTAATTGGCTGCGGTGATGCCCTTACTATTTGATTGGTCCCATTGGAGTAGAAAAAACGATCATCATAAATGTGGAAGTCTATAAACTTAAACCCGTCATAGTCATTAAATAATTTAATAAGGTAATCTTCATCTACATTCATGAATACGATTGAATCTAATTTATCTTCAATAAAAGAGAATTTCGCTAGGCCTTCATAATCCAATATAACGTCCGCTTCACTGTCATCCTCTTGCACGATCGTAAAATTCTCACCAAAGACTTCGATTACTTTTGACTTTGAGTCACCTAACGTTACGCCATCAAGATAAAATAACCCTTGTTCTTCGGAGAATTCAGGTTTTGAGAAATCTATGTCTAGTTCCGTTGGAGACGGTTGTTCGGCTACAGAAGGTTCATTTTCAGTCAATACTTCGCTTAAGACAAAAAACATTGCGCTCATTGTTACTACAGCGGCAATTACGACATATCTCCAGTTATGTTTGGGTTTCTTTGATCTATTTTGGACTTCATTCAAAACGTTTCGCATAACCCTTTTTTTACTTTCCGTTAAATCCTTCACCTCAGTAGGAATGAATTTATCCATTTAACAGCACCTCCCATTCAATTCCTTTCAGCTGATTTCTTAATAGCTCCCTACCGCGTCGCAATCGGGTTTTTACTGTACTTTCAGGAATGGCCAAAAGACTTGCAATCGCAACGATAGTCATTTCGTGAAAATAGAAGTATATGAGGACCTCTCGTTGTTTCAATGGTAATTGAAGGATTGCTTCTCCGATTATTGTCTCTTCATCTTTTCTAACCAAATCATCTGAACCCTTTGTGGTCTCTGACGGAAAAAATTTGTCTACCAATTGCATTTTTCTATAGGCCCAGCTCTTCAAATAGTCTTTGCTTTTATTCACAGTCATTTTCGTTAAAAAGGCCTTTACTTCGCCTTGTTCTTCGTATTTATGCTGGTTGTTGTAAAATTTTATGAATACTTCCTGCACAATATCTTCTGCTGCTTGTAGATCTTTCACGTAATAATAAGCGAGTCGTATTAAATACTCCGTGTATTGAAACATTAATTCTTTTAATTCATTAGTGCCTGTCACAGCTTCAACCCCTTTCCCTATATAGTAAACGATTCTAAAACTGCAGGGGTTTGCTTTTTCGGAATCCTTTTAAACTTATTTGCCCGGAACTACTTCCAAAAAACAAAAACAGCCCACCCATACCGATTCTTCCCGGTACGTGCAGGCTGTTTTTTATTGTGAATACTGTGCAAATGCATGCTGTACAATTAAAATTTGTCGCCATAATTCATTGGGCTGAATGATGATAGTTATGCTTTTACAATACTAAATTGCCTAAGTATTTTTTTAGTAATATCATTATTATGGTTTACCATGTCCACAGTAAAATCCTGTTCCACCTGTAGCGATTAGGTTTCAAAAATACAATTAAGGAAGCATCACTGTAATGTGTTATATTAAGTCTTCTGATAACCTTTTGTTATTGTCAAATTCCTACGGCCCCTTTACGCCCTGTAACAGAGCCTAGGGTATAATCCTGCAAAAAGCCTGTGTTCTAATTGGAATAAGCCATTGCTTTTGTAAGAAATTTACGTATTCTTTGTATTTATTCCGTGTATGTTCATGTATATCAACTACTTGCTATTTGTTTTGCAACAGACTTTTTGCATAGTCAGTATTTCCTGAGGCAATGACTTTGCGAAGGGAACCCCTTTACTCGACAATTGGAATCTCCTTTGTCCGGGTAGTTTCGTTAATTGGAAGTATGAATCCTTTGCCTTCTCAAAACGATCAACATTAGAAATATTAGTAGTATAATGTAAATTGTAACTCCTATAAATGTCTCAGCTAAAGTGTATGTATCAGGCATGGGATAGAATGATACTATACCACCGTAAGCTGTCTCTTTAAATAAGATTGGAAGCATTGATTTCTGTACAAACAAAGGAAACCATTGTCCAATTGTCCAATTATGCATAACAGAGGACTCGATAATAGGATAAAAAAATCCGACGATTATTCCTGAGGAAAGACTTTTACTTACAACGGTTATGCATGCTGCGAAAACCGCCCATAATAATAGACTAAGAATTGTTCCCGAAATCTGTAGGAATGTCACGCTATAATTAACTGCCACCCTCGAAGAAACTAAACCCATTGGCAAATCGAATATTATAGGGGTGACATAACTCATGATGAAGCCTAATATGATATAGATAATAATAAAAAATGTTACAAAAGATAATAAACTAAAAAGTTTTGCTACAAGTATTTCTACCTTTGTTAACCCGCTATTCCAAAGCTGTAGGATCGTTGAATGACGGTATTCAACCCCAAATAACAAAGCGCCAGTTACCGAAAAAACAATTGGTCCAATTGTATTAATGGCTGCCAGTGAATAAGTCATAGCCATTGAGGGACTTACTATATATAAAAGCGCAACTAACGGCTCATCGATATCTGATCTTCTAATATACTCAATTGTTTGTTGTTCATTGAAAATACTATTTTCTACAAAGAGGGTAAATAGGTTTTGAAATTGAAATCCTACACTAACGTAGGAGTAAACAATAAATAAGGAGAAAAAAAATAGCAGCCAGATAGTAGAAGGATGCTTGAATAGTTTTATCCATTCTCGTTTATAGGAATCTAACATATGACTTCCCTCTCTTTTATAAGACCATTATAAATTCCTCTCCATTCCCGTATTGGACAAAAAACCATAGAATTAAATTCCTCAGAAGTAAAAGTAGTTGGGGTTTTCAATTGGATTGTTGTTAATTTAGTTCTTTCCGTTCTTAGCTCTTTAATAATTGTTCCGTTAAAAATTACACCCAATCGGTTGCAACATTCTTCTATAATACCCCATTCGTGACTTGCGATTATAAAAGTGCTTCCATTTGACGACATGTCATTAATTACTTTTATTAAATTATTATAAGACTCTATATCAAGACCATTAGACGGTTCGTCCAATAAATATAGACTTGCCCTTTTTGAAAGAGCTATTGCAAGGCCCAAACGTTGTTTTTGTCCAAATGATAAGTTCTTGACCTTTTTAACAAGTATGTTGTCCAATGGATTCAATCTTTTTAGGATTTCCAATGCAATAGAAGGTTCTTTAGTAAGCAAGTACAGATTCTCTTTACAATTTAAGTAAGGATACAACGAGGGGGATTGATAAGCAATGCTAACAGATTGAAAGCCTATATCTGGTTGTTGTAAATGTATAGAACCGGCGTTCGGCTTGGTAATGCCTGCAATCGTAGATAGAAGAGTCGTTTTACCCGAGCCGTTTTTTCCGACTAAAGCATATACATCCTTCTCCTGAAGGAAAAGATTGATATTATTTAAAATAGATTGTTTCGAATAACTTTTCGTTAGCTGATTTATTTCAAGAATATGTTTTTTCATCTTTTTTTTCCTCCTCTATTTCTGCAATTAACAAGGACCGAGTTGTAGTTCCTCGGTCCTGGTTAAATTTAATAGTCTAGTATGCGCTGAAACTGCCATCGCCATAAATTGATGTAATTATTCTGCTTGTAAATTTGGGACCTCCGACGTGTCCCCATGGGGTCGGAATTCCACTATCAAATTCAACACTTTGATTGGCTTGACCACCGGTGACCCCTCTTAAGTTCCAATTGTCAGAAATTGAATCATTAGTATAACCATATCCAATTGCAGTCGAAAGGCTTTGCCAAATCGCATCATAACTTAATATATTGCTTCCGTTATATGTCCATTGTACATAAGCTATTTGAGTTGCAACATTAATCCCGTATAAATTATGATATTGCTTTCTATGCGAAACAGTTTGTGTAGTAAATAAGGCATTTTTGTCAGGGGAAACTGAATTTATTTCTGGAATAACATAACTTTCTGATTCAAGGATAGAAGAATCAGGAACACCATTATCTAATCGTTCTGCAAACGTCAAAGATGAGGCTCCAAATGACAGTCCAAATGACAAAGCGGTGATTACCAAAACTTTTGATAAATACTTTCTCATAAACTTGTAATTCCTCCTCTAACTATTGGTTTTCCATAGACTTTGACGGAAATAGTGTAATTATAATTAGGTATTTTTCTTATAAAGCCACTCCTATTTGTGTACAATATTCATTAAATACAATAAAATCATAACATACAGAAAAATAAACACAAGTAATAAATTAGTAATTGAATTAATCACCAATAGATTATCAGAAAGGAAGTAAGTTTAAAAAATTGGATACGGTTAAATTCGGCTTTTCTTAGTTGATTGGTTGTTCCAACTTCGTGGTCAACAATATAGATAGTGATTCAGCCAACCTTCCCCCGAATATAATAGCATCACCGCAGTTTTGAGATTTAACTTTCCGGTAATCAATGAAATAAGATTTATATATTCCATATATAAAAGGCCAAAAATGCTGTGTACAAGCAAGTCCGGTTTTGCTAGATTAAATACCTCCTTAAAGTATCTATGTTTCTAAATTGCCCCTTCGTCTTATAGTAATTGCACTATGGAATACGGTTACACCATATAGACAACGTATATAAGATGCAGAAATGCATTGACACCGAAGCAACCAAAAAAGAGTATTTTTAAAGGCGATTACTACAGTATATTGAATATTTTTTCATCCCTTTTTTACTGGAATAACTCATATCATTATCAAAATACGGGGCAGGGGTAAAAAACCAACGAGTGGTACAAATTTTAAGAATATGACATGAGGTCGTCCTTTATTTTACAAAAACATATTTTGCGCAAAAAAACAGCCCACCCATACCGATTCTTCCCGGTACGTGCAGGCTGTTTTTTATTGTTCCATCTACTTTCCTGTCCCTTGGACTATTTTATTCGTTGCCGCTTTGAACGTGCTGGCAAAATGTTAATAACATCAATATCCTTTTTATCTTCATAAACCGCATAAAAAACAATGTAATTTAGCATTCGATGTCGGCTCTTTCCGTATGTAAGACAACGCAAGCCTTGAAAAGGTCCCTGCTCAACCATTCTGCCGACATACGGAAAAGAAGATAGCAATCGATCAATTTCATCAATCATGTAGTCCTCTTTGGAAAACCACCATTCAAGCACTTCTTCCCCATGTTCCGCAAAGAATGTCTGAATTTGATCTAAACATCTATTGAATTCTTCAGTGAAATGAACCGAATAACTTTGGTTATTTTCTTCTCTCATGCCGCAATTCCTTTAGCTT
This sequence comes from Sporosarcina thermotolerans, assembly GCF_042658975.1. Classification (NCBI taxonomy): domain Bacteria; kingdom Bacillati; phylum Bacillota; class Bacilli; order Caryophanales; family Caryophanaceae; genus Sporosarcina; species Sporosarcina thermotolerans. Next base: position 29,689 of record NZ_JBHSRM010000023.1, read on the forward strand.
TTTTGCAGAAAAGCGTTGCATGTTAGGGTTATCATAGTAACGTTGGAGTGATTCGTTTAATTCTGGGTAGGTTTCGATATTCCTCACTAAATCATCGTACTCTTCATCCATATAAGGCGGTTCATGAACTTCTAAAGAGAACAGTTTACCTTCTGCAACAAACATTGCTGCATTTTTATCATTCAAGGCATTCGCAAGTTCTTCTTTCACATTTTTACTTAATGCACCCATTACGCCTCACCCCAATAGATTTCTTAGCTTTATTATACCACAGTTAAACAGATATGAATGGGTTCGACCGACTATTCAAAGTAACAAAAAACAGCCCACACGCACCAGTTCCTTCCCGGTACGTGCAGGCTGTTTTTCATTGTTCCATCTGTTTCGCCAAAAAGTGCGCGGCGGTTTCTGCTGCTTTTTGTTCGGCTTCGCCGAGGAAATGGACTTTCGATAGCAAGTAGACCGCGCCAATTGTATCACCGCCCGCAACTATCGGGGCAATGCAGTAGGACTTCACTTGCTCTACTTGTCCTGGCACCCACTCCACCGCTTTTTCAAGCTTTTCTATAATGAGGGTGCGGCCGGCTAATACTTCTTCAGCATCCGGTGATAATTGGCGGTTCAAGTAATCTTTTTTCGATAATCCGGATACGGCAATCATTTCATCTCTGTCACTGATCATGGCAGGTGTTCCGAGTGTTTCGTATAGCGTTTCTGCGTACTCTTTCGCGAATTGACCGAGCTCGGAAATTGGGGAGTACTTCTTTAAAATCACTTCGCCATCCCGATCGGTAAAGATTTCAAGCGGATCTCCTTCACGGATGCGGAGGGTCCTTCTGATTTCTTTTGGAATGACCACTCTGCCTAAATCATCAATTCTGCGCACGATTCCTGTTGCTTTCATGCATGATGCCTCACTTTCCAAAAATTAAACCGTCTTCCGTTCGGATATAGTATGCATCATGTTTGGTCATTTTATGCAAAAGTTCCTTTACTCGGAATCAGCAGAGATTGTTTCCTTTACGGATGACGCCAAGATGCGCATCATCTCTTCCAACACGTCAAATTCGGTCTTTTTGCCGGTATGCCGTTCATCCACCGTAACAATCAGGCGCCCTTCCTCCATCGTAAAGCCGACAGCGCGGCCGAATTCCATGGAATCCGTTACCATTTTCGCACCATCAGTCTTGGCTGTTCCTTCCTCCGTTAAACGTATTTCAATGATGGAGCGTTGTTTTTTAATTGATTCGACTCCCGCCATGCGTCCCCATGCTTTTATTCTTCCGACTCGAAGCAATAAATCGGCTTCAAGCGGCAAATCGCCGAAGCGGTCCGTCATTTCATCGACAAGCTCTGAATAATCCAGCTCACTTTCAATTGCCTTGACCCGCTTATACATCTGGATTTTTTGGAATCCGTCACGGATATACGAATCCGGTAAATACGCGTTAATTGGCAATGAAATTTCGACATCCGGTATTTCGGATTTAACGATGCCCGTCTGCTTCTCTTCAATCGCGTCTTGAAGCATTTGCGAATATAGATCAAATCCGACAGAATCGATGAAGCCATGCTGCTGGGAGCCAAGCAAATTCCCTGCTCCACGGATTGACAAGTCCCGCATTGCGATTTTGAATCCGGACCCAAGCTCGGTGAATTCCTTGATTGCCTGCAGGCGGCTTTCCGCCACTTCTGTCAGCACTTTATCACGCTGGTATAGGAAATAGGCGTACGCCACCCTATTCGACCGTCCAACACGCCCACGTAACTGATAAAGCTGTGATAGACCCATCCGGTCCGCATCGTGGATGATAAGTGTATTGACATTAGGTATGTCAATTCCCGTCTCAATAATCGTCGTTGTGACAAGCACGTCATACTCACCCTCAAGAAAGCTAAGGATGACGGATTCAAGTGCAGACTCACCCATTTGCCCATGCGCAAAAGCAACTCGAGCTTCCGGCACAAGCTGTTTGATTTCATCCACTTTGCGCGTAATGTCTTCGACTCGGTTGTATAAATAGAAAACTTGGCCGCCTCGCCCCATCTCCCGTTCGATCGCTTCGCGTACAAGCGCAAAATTATGCTCCATAACATACGTCTGTACGGGAAAACGGTTTGCCGGAGGTGTCTCAATGACGGATAGATCACGGACTCCCAACATCGACATATGCAATGTCCTTGGAATTGGTGTTGCGGTCAATGTTAGCACGTCCACATTTGTTTTCAGCTGCTTCAGTTTCTCTTTATGCGTCACACCGAACCGCTGCTCTTCGTCAACAACTAACAGTCCAAGATCCTTGTAGGCCACGTCTTTCGATAGGAGTCGATGGGTTCCTACGACAACATCGATTGTGCCTGCTTTCAAGCCTTTCAATGTTTCTGTTTGTTCTTTTTTCGATCTGAATCTATTCAAAAGCGATACTTCGACAGGGAAGCCCGAGAACCGTTCTTTCATCGTCTCATAATGCTGTTGCGCCAAGATTGTCGTTGGTACGAGGAAAGCCACTTGCTTGCCGTCTCCTACAGCTTTAAAAGCAGCCCGTATCGCCACTTCCGTTTTTCCGTATCCAACGTCCCCGCATAGCAGGCGGTCCATCGGTCGTTCTCTTTCCATATCGCGTTTTATTTCTTCAATGGAGCGAAGCTGATCTTCCGTCTCGTCATAAGGGAATGCATTTTCAAAGGAACGCAGCAAATCATCATCCTCTGAGAATGCATATCCTTTTTCCGCTTCGCGTTTCGCATACAACTTGATAAGGTCATCAGCGATATCCTTCACTGCGGAAGATACTTTACTCTTTGTCTTCTTCCATTCTGCTCCACCAAGCTTATGAAGTTTCGGTTCCTTTTCCCCTGAAGCGACATATTTTTGGATTAAGTCGATTTGATCAGCCGGAACGAACAGCTTATCCTCCGCGCGGTACCGGATATCTAAATAATCCTTATGGACGCCGCCCACTTCAAGTGTCACTACGCCATAATATTTCCCGATTCCATGATGGACGTGGACGATATAATCGCCAGGTTTGATTTCCGAATAGCTTTTGATGCGCTCTGCATTTGTCATCTTTTGCGGACGGGCTTTCCGCTTCGGTTTGCCCTTGAACAATTCGGCATCCGTAATCACAGTGAATCGCTGGAATGGCATTTCAAACCCTGCAGATAGATCGCCGTCAATGATGGATATAGTACCATTGTCTGAAGGCTTGCCGTTCACAGTTGCCGACATCTCGTAATCTCTAAGAATCGTTTGGACTTTTTTCATGCGTTCTTCGCCATCCGCAACGATGAATACATTGAATTTTCCTTGTTGCCAACGGTCCATTTCGTTTTTCAATAAATTCATTTGCCCATGGAACTCCTGCATCGGTTTACAAGAGAACGAAACAGTCTTTTTCAAGACGATGCCTGGCACAGTTCGGACAAAGAGAGATAAATAGGATTTTTTCTGGTCGAGTATTTTATGCATTTCATCGAATGAGAAGGAAATTCTTGCATCATGAACAATTTTTCCTTCTTCAAGCAGGGATAAATACCATTCTTTCTCTTCACTTTCAAGCGCTGTAGATACCTCAAGGATACGTCCAATTTCATCGAAAAAAACAAGGCCATCTTCAGGAAAATAATCGCCTAAGAAGGCAGTTGCCTGCTCCGCGAGAGAGACGTATTTCATCATTCCTTCAGGAACAATACCATCTTTCAATAAGTCGATATCTCGTGAAATATTCAATGTGAGAGATTCCTTCACCTCGTCACTTTTCACACGCTTTATACTCGAACGTAGAGCACCTTCAAGATTTTCTGCTATTTGTGATAACTCATCAGAATCCCAAACGAATTCTGAGGCAGGCAAGATGGAGACGTCATCTAATTTGTCGGTCGAGCGTTGATCATCAGCTGAAAACAACCGAATCGAGTCGACATCTGTATCGAATAGTTCGATGCGGACCGGGTTTTCCATATTCAACGGATAGACGTCCAATATTCCGCCACGAAGTGCGAAATCTCCCGGTGCAGTCACCATATCCTGTCTGTTGTAACCCATCTCGACAAGTTTTTGTATCCATTTATCCACATCGATTGTGTCATCTAACTTGGTTGTCAATGAATTCTCAAGCCAACGATCCTTAGGCGGAAGCAGTTTTTTCATGCCTGCAACGGGTGTAATATAGATTCCTTTTCCAACTCGCGCCATATGATCGAGAGTATCTATCCTGCTTGCTCGAAGGTCAAAACTGGATACAGAAAAATCGGCAGCGACCAGTTCCTCTGCCGGGTATAAATGAACAAGTGAATCACCAAGTGTCTTCACAAGGTCCTCATATGTACGCTGTGCTTGCAGCATGTTTGGAGTGATAATAAGGATTGGGCGAGCGGCAGAAAGATGGACAGCCTTAAAAAAGACGGATTTTGCACCGCCCGATAAACCTGCCAACAGTTGGCGGTCCTGGCCTGATTTTAACTCGTCTATCACCTTATTAATCTCTTTATCTTCTAAAAATAAATCTATGAGCGCATCCAATGATTATTTTCCTCGCTTTGCAGTATATAGATTGAAGTGAAAAAAGCTTTGTGCGCGTGTGACGCCAAAGCGGAACGTTCTATTGTAGCCATTTCTTTAGTGCATAGTAATCCGGGAATGTTTTTAACGACTTTTCACATTCCTCACAAATGCATCGTACTGTCATTGAACCGTCATTATCGTACTCCAAGAAATGTTCGCTGTCCTCTCTGTTTTTCAACTGTTGGACAACTTCCTCAGCGGAAGCGAATGGAATACTACCGACCTCCGTATTGCAATGTCTACATGAATATCGAATGTCCATTTTCATCGGCCCCTTTTTATCAAAGTATAGGCAAATGAAGGGATGATTATTCCTTAAGCACCGTTATAGTTGTTCATGACTTCAAGAAAAGTACTGTCAAGCCAAGCAACACAAGCCGATACGCTTCTTTCAACGCTTTCATCAATCATTGGCTGTTCATCCTTGCCAAATGTAGATAGGACGTAATCGGAAACTTTCATGCCGCCCCCCGGACGACCAATTCCTATACGGATTCGATTGAATGTGTCAGTTCCGAGATGTGCGATTAACGATTTCATGCCGTTATGCCCTCCGGCACTTCCTTTTTGACGTAATCTCAGTTTTCCTGGAGTGAGGTCGAGGTCATCGTAAAGGACGACAATATCTTTTAGATCGACATCGAAGTAGTCCATTAGTGGCCCTACACATTCACCGGATAGGTTCATGTATGTTAGTGGTTTGACAAGCATTACTTTGCCTTTTGGGCTATGGACAATTGTGTAGGCACCATTGAATTTCGTTTGCCAAGCAGGGGCATTCCATCGCTTTGCTAGTTCATCTACGGCCTCAAATCCAACATTATGTCGTGTTTTCTCATATTGTTTCCCCGGGTTTCCAAGACCAATTATCATTTTCATACGACGCATCTTCCTTTTAATAAAGAATGTTAAAAAGGGCGCACGGGTTTGAATTCGTGCGCTCCAATAGTTGCATTTTGTATTAATTTTCGTCGCTATCCCCTTGGTTTCCACCAACGAGTTCGGGTGAAGATTCTGCATCCGGAAGATTGTCGCCATCAGTATCCTCTGAACGAGGAGAAGAGACGACAACGAGCCCGAAATCATCTTCATTCATAATTTCAAACTTCGACTTCGCTCGGATATCCCCAACCGTAATCGATTCACCGATTTGTAATCCGGAAATATCGACATCGAAAGCTTCAGGTATATCAGAAGGCTTCACTTTAATTTTCACTTCATGGTTCGGCTGTTGTAGGACGCCGCCTTCCTTTTGACCTAACGATTCACCTACAAGGTTCACCGTTACGTCTACTTCAAGCTCTTCTGTCATATTGATCGCCAAGAAGTCTGCATGACGGATTTCTCCTTTTAGTGCATCCTCCTGGTAATCACTTAATACGACGTTCAATTGTTCACCATTCACATCAAGCTTGATGACTCCGTTTCGTCCCGTTTCGCGTAAAGTGCTCATAAGATCGCGCTCTTTTACTGCAATTGGGGTAGACTCGGTTTTATATCCATAAACCACCGATGGGATGTACCCTTCGTTTCTTAGTGCTGATAAAGCAGATCTTGTTTTCGTTTCTCTTGGTTTCGACTGAATTGCTGTACTCATTTGCGTAGTCACCTTTCCTGAAAAAAGTTATTCTAACTCTTGAAATACCCAAAATCAGACGACATGAAACTTACTGACTTGCTTATTCAAACAATGTGCTTACAGATTTCTCTTCAAATACACGAATGACTGCTTCGCCCAATAGCTTGGCAATCGACAATTGTTTGATTTTCGGAGATTTTTTGCTTTCCGGCAATTCGATTGAATTCGTGATGACCAATTCCTTGATTTGGGAATTGTCAATTCTTTCGATAGCAGGACCGGAAAGTACCGGATGCGTGCAGCAAGCATAAACTTCTTTTGCACCATTTTCAATAATCGCGTTCGCTGCGATTGTAATAGTTCCGGCTGTATCAATAATGTCGTCGATAAGGATAGCTGTCTTCCCGTCGACGTTTCCAACAATACTCATCACTTCTGCAACGTTTGGACGTGGGCGACGTTTGTCTATGATAGCAATTGGTGCTTTCATGCGGTCCGCCATTTTACGAGCTCGTGTAACACCGCCATGGTCTGGGGATACGATGACAAGATCGTTGCCTTCCAAACCTTTGCTCTTGAAGTATTCCGTAAGAATTGGTTCAGCTACAAGATGATCGATTGGAATATCAAAGAAGCCTTGGATTTGTGGCGCGTGCAAGTCAATTGCAATTACGCGGTCAGCTCCCGCTTTTTCAAGCAAGTTTGCTATCAGTTTAGCCGTAATCGGCTCACGTGAACGCGCTTTACGGTCTTGTCGTGCGTAGCCGTAATATGGCATGACAACATTGATTGTACGTGCTGATGCACGCATCAGGGCATCAATCATGATTAAAAGCTCCATTAAGTTATCATTGACTGGATTGGAGGTGGACTGGATGACAAAGACATCACAGCCTCGGATACTTTCTTCAATGTTAATTTGTACTTCTCCGTCGCTAAAACGTTTGACAGAGCACTTACCAAGTGGAAGTCCGATTTCGTCCGCCACTTCTTGGGCAAGTGATTCATTGGAATTGAGTGAAAATATTTTCAACTTTTTATTAGGATAATGATTAGCCATGATGGCCCCCCTGATTATTTAAGATTTAATTTTGTTGCGTATCCTTCTTTATTCTCCTGGCGCGCGCGTCCAATTGCAAGTGAACTTTCTGGGACATCTTTCGTTATAGTGGATCCAGCGGCTACATAAGCGCCTTTTCCAATTTTAACCGGCGCAATAAGATTCGAATTGCACCCAACAAAAGCACCGTCTTCGATTGTCGTGGTATTTTTATTCTTACCATCATAATTCACCGTGATTGTTCCACAACCGATATTAACCTGTGCACCGACTTCAGCATCTCCGATATAGCTGAGGTGAGACACCTTGCTTCCTTCACCTAACCTTGACTTTTTAACTTCGACAAAATTGCCGATTTTTACATTGTCGCTGAGATTGGAATCCGGACGGATATGTGCGAACGGGCCTACTGCCGTACGTGAACCAACGATGCTGTCCCGTATGACTGACGAATGAACGGTTGTATGATTGCCGATTGTGCTGTTGACAATATGGCTATTCGGTCCGATTATACATTTTTCACCGATAACTGTTTGTCCTTCGATAATCGTTCCAGGTTGAAGAACGGTGTCCCTGCCGATGGTGGTATTCGCACTTATATAGGTGCTGTTAGGATCGATAATTGTAACGCCTTCACGCATATGATGTTCGGCAATCCGTTGGCGCATTACCTTTTCAGCCTCCGATAGAACGACCCTGTCATTGACACCGATCGTTTCGCTGAAATCATCAGTGACATATGCTGAAATGCGAGCATTTTCGGCCCTTAATATACCAATGACATCCGGCAAATAGTATTCTCCCTGTGCATTATTATTTTCCACTTTTTTCAAAGCGTCGAACAATGCACGATTATCAAAACAGTAGGTACCTGTATTGATCTCGTTAACGGATCTTTCTTCGGCCGTAGCATCCTTGTGCTCGACATTGCGAAGGACATTTCCTTCTGCATCGCGAATGATACGTCCATAGCCAGTCGGGTCTTCGGCGGAAGCAGTAAGGATTGTAGCTTTGGCATCTGTCTCGGAATGATGAGCGATTAGAGCTTGCATTGTTTCCGATTTGATGAGAGGGGTATCACCGCAGACGACAATGGTGACTCCATCTAAATTCCCTAACTGGTTTTCCGCCTGCTGAACCGCGTGCGCTGTTCCAAGCTGTTCTGCCTGTAGGGCATAATCGCTTTTCCCACCAAGCGTTTCTTCAACCTTTTCTGCTCCATGGCCTACAATCGTTACGATTTTATCGGCTCCGATTCCGATAATATGGTCAACAACGTGTTCGACCATTGGTTTTCCACAAACCGGGTGCAATACTTTATATAAATCCGATTTCATCCTCGTTCCTTGTCCTGCAGCAAGGACGATGGCATATGTATTCGTCATGTGGTCGGCCCCCATCCATAATTTCATTATTGACTATAGCTGAAAATACTATTTATTTCAACCAAATCCCCTTGACAAGCGGGGATAATTCTTTTAATATTGTTGTTTTACTTTTTCTTAGGCGCTAATAGCAAAAAAATGCAGAACAAGATTTGGTTAAATCCAGTTCTGCTGCTTCTTCTCTTATGAAGTTAATCTTAAGCGCCGGCTTCTTCCAATACCCCTTTTTCCTCAACCATATGGTAGGCGGACAGAACCGCTTCTTGAACTTTCATTCTTGCCGATGTGTTGATGGGATGTGCTACATCACGGAAATCTCCTTCAGGAGTCCGCTTGCTTGGCATGGCAACAAATAATCCTTCATTTCCTTCAATGACTCGGATATCGTGTACGACAAATTCTCCATCCAAGGTAATCGACGCGATAGCTCTCATTCTGCCATCTGTTTCTACCTTCCTTAATCTTACATCTGTTATTTCCATTCTCTTCCCACTCCCCTTTAATAACATCCAGCTTTAGGCACTAAGTAAACGCCCTGGCTTTTGTTTTTACAATGCATAGTATCTATATTCTGCAAAAGTCATCATTTTCCTTTTTATTTTCAAAAGTTTTTTTAATAGACTCAAAATACGCTTTAATCCATATAAAAAAGAGAAAAACCCGCTCATTTATTTTGGTTCTAAATCAAATGTTGGGGTGATGTGATTTGCACACCACCCTTTAACTTAAATTATGCTATGAG
>NZ_JBHSRM010000024.1:0-1295 GCF_042658975.1 Sporosarcina thermotolerans
TCAAACTCTCCATAAAAGAGAAATTCGAATAGCTCGAGTTTCTTGCTGGCATCATTTAAGATGTCAATTTTGAATCCGAAGATTCATTTTGTTCTTTTCACCGACAGTGTCGGTTCCAGAACTTTATTTGTTGACGTTTTGCTGTTCAGTTTTCAAGGTTCATTTGTTCGCTGCTCCGTTAGAAGCAACTCTTATATAATACCATGCTGTGTTTTCGATGTCAACAACTTTTCTTAAAAAGTTTTATGTTGTTTTGCAGTGGTTATTCACTTATCGGAAACGCAACGTTATCTAATATAACACCTTACTGTTTTGATTGCAACACTTATTTACAAAAAAACATCACCTATACTTCAGAGGTGGTGTTTGACAAGCCTACTTCTTTAGTTGACTTTTCATATTGATAACTACTAAATGAGTTTTGGACTTGAACACTTTCCCATTTAGGAGACATTAGATTGGTTTTGTCATCTTCATAGGTAGATGGTATTCAGCAAGGGGGAAGGTTATCTTCCAGACAAACCCCAACCTACGACTTCAATGTTAGGTCTTTGGTGATCAATTCAATTATAATGGAAGTCTAATTTTGACCAATCAATTTGCGTTTGCTGCCGGCTATATACGTATAAATTCTTGTAAGCACGCATAAATAATACTTCTTCCATCTGGATATGATGAGCCTTTTTGCGGAAAAAGTGTATCTATACTATTATTAATCAACATAATTCAGAATTACTTATGGATTTTATATACGGGGGCTTGGAGATTGTTGGGAGCGGGGTTGGGGTTTTTGAGCGCGGCGCCTGGTTTGTTGAGCGCGAAATGTGATTCTTGAGCGCGGCGCCTGGTTTGTTGAGCGCGAAATATGATTCTTGGGCGCAGCGCCTGGTTTGTTGAGCGCGAAATATGATTCTTGGGCGCGGCGGCTGGTTTGTTGGGCGCGGGGAAAGGTTCCTAAAGCATGGAATCGTCCTTTTAATAGACCTTTAATTGCCAAAGGCATTAAGCGCGAGTTAGTTTAGAAGATGATCTTAATGTTCTACCGCGTTCAACTAATATTATTTTCATGCACAAAAAAACCATCCCCTACAGGGGATGGCATTTGCCCGGCGACGTCCTACTCTCACAGGGGGAAGCCCCCTACTACCATCGGCGCTGAAGAGCTTAACTTCCGTGTTCGGGATGGGAACGGGTGTGACCTCTTCGCCTTCGTCACCAGACAATTGAACGATACTTGTTCGTTCAAAACCGGATAAAAGAGACATTGTTGCTACTTCAAGTTCAACCATACTTTA